>JAQTVA010000166.1 GCA_028707055.1 Candidatus Bipolaricaulis sp.
CGACGCGTCCCCCGTCGATCATGATCACCTGGTCCGCGCCGCGGATCGTCGATAGCCGGTGGGCGATCACGAAGCTCGTGCGCCCCTTCATCAGTTCGAGCAGCGCTTCCTGGATGTGCACCTCCGTACGCGTGTCCACGCTCGAGGTCGCTTCATCGAGGATGAGGATCCGCGGATCCGCGAGGATCGCGCGGGCGATGGCGAGCAGCTGTCGTTGTCCCTCGGAGAGGTTCGCGCCGCGCTCCGACAGCTCCGTCGCGTATCCCTTCGGGAGCCGGCGGATGAACTCGTCGGCTCGCGCGAGGCGCGCGGCGGCGATCACCTCGTCGTCCGTCGCCTCCAGCCGCCCGTAACGGATGTTCTCCATTACCGACTCGGCGAACAGGAACGACTGCTGAAGGACCGTCCCGAGGTGCCGGCGCAGACTCGTCCGCGACACGCGGCGAAGGTCCACGCCGTCGATACGGATCGACCCTGCGTCGAGGTCGTAGAAACGCGACAACAGGTTGACGATCGTCGTCTTACCCGCGCCCGTGGGTCCCACGAGAGCGATCCGCTCTCCGGGGCGGGCGTGAAGGGTGACGTCCTGCAGCACAGGGACGCCGGGTACGTAGGAGAACGTCACGCCGTCGAAGGCCACGTCCCCGTCAAGGCGCTCGAGCTCGACGGCATCGTCGGCGTCGACCTGGTCGGGAGGGGTGTCCATCACGGCGAAGATCCGCTCGGCGCCGGCAATCGCGGCCTGCACCTGATTGTAGAGATCGCCGAGCATCCGCAGAGGCTCCGCGAACCGCCCCGAGTAGCCGATGAACGACGCGATCGTGCCGACCGTCGTGAGGCCTCGGAGCGCCATCCACCCGCCGAGTCCCGCGACCACGGCGATGTTGACGTTCGACAGGATCCCCATCATCGGCATCACCAACAGGGCGTACGTCATGGCGTGGGTTCCGACCCGGCGAACGACCTGGTTGGCTTCGTCGAACCGCTGGAGGACGGCGCCCTCTTGCCCGTACGCCATCACGACGCGCTGGCCGCTGTAGGTCTCCTCGAGGATCCCGTTCAGCCGTCCCAGGTCCGTCTGATAGCTGCGGAACGCCGAGCGCGTTTTCTTCCCCACGAGCCCCACGAGGCCGATCATCAGCGGGAAGGCGATGAGCGACCCCAGGGCAAGGAGCGGATTGAGCACGAACAGGATCGCAACCACCCCGACCAGGGTGAGCAGCCCGCTGAACAGCTGCGTGGCGTGCTGTGACAGCACGCGGGACACGGCGTCCATGTCGTTCGTCAGCCGGCTCATGACGTCTCCGGAGGCCTGAGAGTCGAAGAAACGCAAGGACAGCGTCTGAGTGTGGTCGAACAGGTCCTTGCGAAGCCGACGCATCATCTTCTGCGTCACCGACGCGACGATCAGCCCTTGGCCGGCATTGGCGAGCCAGGAGAGGGCGTAGACGCCGATCATCGCCAGGATGATGCGCAGGAGAGGCCCTGCCCCCGCGCGGGATCCGATGACATCGACGGCCCGGCCGAGCAGGTACGGTCCGGCGAGCCCCACGCCCGTTCCGACGGCGGCCAGAAGGAGGATCGAGGCGATGGCGGCGCGGTACGGCCGGAGGTACCCGAACAGCCGACGCAGCGTACCCCGCGTGTCCTTGGCCCTTTCGATGCGCATGCCGCCGTGTCCGGGACCGCGTCCACCCGGTCCCGGTCCCGGGAAGCCGCCCGCGCGAGGAGCCCGCCCGCCGGATCCTGGAGCGCTACTCATGGGCCGCCTCCTTGGCCGCGCCGCGGAGGGTCCCATCTCCGAGCTGCGAGCGGTAGATGTCTTGGTAGATCGGACTCGACGCGTACAGCTCTCGGTGCGTCCCCATGGCCGCGATCCGGCCGCCTTCGAGCACGAGGATTCGATCGGCGAGGAGGACGGTCGAGATCCGTTGGGCGACGATGAACCGCGTCGTCGCGCGCGCGGACTCCGCGATCAATCGATCGAGGGCATCCTGCAGCTTGACCTCGGTCTCGATGTCGACGGCGCTCGTCGAGTCGTCGAGGATGAGGACCTTCGGCCGAACGAGGAGGGCGCGCGCAATCGCCAACCGCTGGCGCTGCCCCCCCGATAGATTCACCCCGCGCTGTCCGATCACGGTGTCGTATCCGTCCGGAAGGGCACGGACGAACTCGGCCGCCTGGGCCGCCTCCGCGGCGGCCTCGATCTCCTCCTCCAGCGCGTCGGGCCGACCGTAGCGGATGTTGTCGCGCACCGTTCCGCCGAACAGGACTGCCTCCTGAAGGGCGATCCCCACCTGGGCGCGAAGCGAGGCGAGCGTGAGGTCCCGGACATCGACCCCATCGAACGTCACGCGGCCCGCCGTCACGTCGTAGAACCGCGGAATGAGGTGGATCAGCGTCGATTTCCCCGATCCCGTCGCGCCGAGGATCGCCACGGTCTCCCCCGGCTCCGCCACGAAACTGACGTCGCGAAGCACGGGGTCAGCGCCGTTTCCGTCGTAGGCGAACGAGACGCCCTCGAACGCGACACGTCCCCTGGGGACACCGAGCGCTCGTGCGTCGGGCCGCTCGAGGACTTCGGGCTCCTCATCGAGCACCTCGAGGATGCGGCTCGCCGACGCGTCGGCGGCGGCCAGAGGGCCGACCATTCCGGCAAGCATCAGCATCGGGAAGAGAGCCATCGACAGGTAGTTCACCGACGCCACGAGCTGACCCACCGTCAGGCCGCCGATCATCGACATCCGCCCGCCGTACCAGAGAGCGGTGATCACAGCCGCGTTCAGGATGACGGTCATCAGCGGAAGGAGGAGCGCCATCAACTGATGGACCCGGATCGACTGCGCGGTGAGCGCCTCGTTGGCCGTCCCGAACCTTTCCACCTCGTGGGTCTCCCGTACGAACGCCTTGACGACGCGCACACCGGCGAGGTTCTCCTGCAGGACGGTGTTCAACCGGTCGAGGCGCGCTTGGACGGCGAGGAACCCCCTGCGGGCCGGACCGGTGAACAGGAGGACGAAGAGGAAGATCACCGGGAAGAAGGCGAGCACGATCACCCCGAGCTGGGCGCTCGTCGCGAACAGGAAGAAGATCGAACCGATCATCCAGATCGGAGCTCGTGTCAGGATCCGCAGGCTCATCTGAACGATCATCTGAACGAAGTTGACGTCGCTCGTCGAGCGGACGACCAGCTGGCCCGTCTGCAGCCGATCGAGGTTGCCGAACGAGAACCGCTGCACCTTCCGAAGGAGGGCGCTGCGGACGTCGGCGGCGAAGCTCTGGCCGACGTGCACGGATAGCGCGTTGTTGACGATCGCGAAGCCGGCGCTCGCCAGCGCCGCACCGAGCATGATGAGCGTCGTCGTCCACACCATGGTCAGGTCGCGTTGCGCGATCCCTTGGTCGATGATGCGTTGCGTCAACCGGGGAACGAGGAGGTCGGCGGCCACCATTCCGAGCAGGAGCGCGAGGGCGGCGATCGCCTTCGCCTTGTACGGTCGAACGAATCGATA
>JAQTVA010000020.1 GCA_028707055.1 Candidatus Bipolaricaulis sp.
CGCAGGGCAACGGATCGACGACGTGCATCAGCACCAGCTCTGCGCAGAAGATGCCGGCCAGCTCGATGGCGGACCGAAGAGCCGCCTGTGCGGTCTCTCCGAAATCCGTGGGACAGAGAATCCTCCTCGGCGGCAGCATCGCGGCCCTCCCTTGGGTGTCGCTTCGCGGCCCGGGCGGCCACCCCGCCCGGGGGATCCCTCGGTCTCGCTGGAGCCGCCGGCCGCTCACCCTCCGCTGAGCAGACCGTGCTCGGTCAGGAACTGGCGGGCGACGTCCTCGGGCTCCAGCCCCTCGTTGTCAACCCTTCCGTTCAGCTCCGTCATCAGGCGCTGCGCGTTCTCGGGGAACGCGGCCACGAGTTCCGTCAGGATCGGTTCGAGATCGGGGTACCGGTTGAGGGTCGTCGTGAGGAGCACCGGGCAGAGGTCGTACGGAGGCCAGAAGCTCTTGTCGTCTTGCAGGATCAGCCAGTCGTACTTAGCGATCACGGCGTCCGTGCCGAAGACCACGGTCGCATCGACATCGCCCTGCGCGAGGTACTGCGCCGTGAGACCCGGCATGACCGGAATCACGTACGAAGGCAGGAACGCAAAGCCGTAGTGCAGCTGCATGCCGATCAGTCCGTCCGGTCGCGCGTAGAACTCGAACGTCGTGGCAATGCGAACCTTGCCGGCCTGAGCCTCCACGTACGCCGCGAAGTCGGTCAGGGTGTAGAGGCTGTTCCCTTCGGCGAACGCCCGCGGAACCGCAATGGAGTAGTTGTTGTTGCACCAGATCGGACTCAGCCAGGTGATCCCGCGCTCCGCGTCGTACGCCTTCACCTTCTCGAACAGCTCCTCCTGGGTCTCGCCTTCGAACAGGTGTTGGGTGTACGTCAGCCACATGGTTCCCGTGTAGTCCATACACAGGTCAATGTCGCCGTTCTCGACGGCCTCTCGGAGCACCATGCTCGACATCCCCGTGCGCAGGTCGACGTCGTAGCCTCGGTCTTCGAGGAGGAGCTTCAACAGGTAGCCGCCCACGAACTGCTCGGTGAAGTTCTTCGTGCCGACTCGAATGGTGCCCTTGCTGCCGGCCGCGCCGACCACGAGAGCGAGGACAAGAATCGCCAACAGCACGACGGTGAGGATTCGCTTGGTCATCGGTTCCCTCCTTGGGGTGTCTGGTTGGTTTCTTGTGAATGGGTTCGCCGCAGGTCCGCACCTCCCTTCACGTTCTTCCGAAGTCCTCTCGCCGCAGAGGCCGGCGAAGCCCGCGCGGCACCGCCC
Source organism: Candidatus Bipolaricaulis sp. (assembly GCA_028707055.1). GTDB lineage: Bacteria > Bipolaricaulota > Bipolaricaulia > UBA7950 > UBA9294 > JAPLGD01. The sequence goes on from JAQTVA010000020.1 coordinate 1,270, forward strand.
GGCCGGCCACGATCTCCAGAAGTCTGTCGAGCGAGATGGCCAGTGCGGCGGTCGGGGCGGCGCCCTGGAGGACCATCTCGACCAATCGCAGCGACACGCCGGTCATGATGATCTCCCCGAGTCCCCCGGCTCCGATCATCCCCGCCACCGCCGCGGAGCCCACGTTCAAGACTGTCGACGTCCGGATTCCGGCCATGATGAGCGGCATCGCGAGCGGCATCTCGACTCGCCAGAGGATCTGCGGCGTCGACATTCCCATCCCCCGCGCGGCTTCCTTGACCGCCGGATCGGCGGACACGAGACCGGCGTACGTGTTCCGCACGATGGGAAGAAGGGTGTACACCCCCAGCGCGACGATGGCCGAGCGCAGTCCCAACCCCATCAGGATCGAGAAGATCCCGACGAGGGCGAGCGTCGGGACCGTCTGCGCGATGCTGGTCACCGCCGACAGGATCGGCGCGCCGCGGCGGAACGATCTCCGCGACAGGATGAGGCCGATCGGGATTCCCGCTGCGACGGCGCATAGCTCGGCCAAGAGGACGATCTCGAGATGCTCCCTCAGCGCCGCGAGAAGCTTCGCCGGCGGCGCCATCGTGAAGAACCCGACCCGCCCGAGGCTGGTCGTCCAAACGGTCAGGGCCAAGAGGCCCGCGAGCAGGAGGAAGAGGATCATGTTGCGCCTCACGGCGATCCCTCCCCGGCTTCCCGCTCGACGTAGATCTGCCGGAGGCTCTCGAACAGCCGGTCGAACGAGACGAGGCCGACCAGGCGCCGATCCTCGTCGGTGACCGGCAGGTTGCCGGTTGCGCTCTCGAGCATCAGCGCCAGCGCCTCGTTGAGCGGCATGTCCGGCGATCCGAGGACGGCGTACGGAGTGATGCGGTCACCGACGCACACGGACGGCGGCCCCAGGACGGAGTTCCTCCCGACCCATCCGAGGAAGAGGCCGTCCTCGCCGACGACCGGAAGGAAGCTCCTCTCCAGTCGGTCCATCGCCCGCCGCGCCGCGGCCAGGGAGTCGTCGTCGCGAACGGACAGCGGGCCGGAATCCATGATCTCGCGGACGGAGGTCAGTCGAAGCGCCTTGAGGGTCCGGTCGGTTCCGACGAACCCGCGCACGAAGTCGTCGGCGGGCTGTGCCAGAAGCTGAGAAGGTGTCGCATGCTGGATCAACCGTCCTTCCTTCATCAGCGCGATCTTGTCCCCGAGCTTGATCGCCTCATGGATGTCGTGGGTCACGAAGACGACCGTCTTTCGGATCTCGCGTTGGATTCTCAGAAACTCATCTTGGAGGCGCTCGCGGGTGATCGGATCGATCGCCCCGAACGGCTCGTCCATGAGCAGGATCGCGGGATCCGCTCCCAGAGCCCGCGCTACGCCGACCCGCTGGCGCTGTCCGCCGGACAGCTCCGCCGGGTAGCGACGCAGGAACTCGTCCACCGGCGTCAACCCGAGGAGACCCAGGAGCTCACGGACCCTTGCTCGCCGCTTGGCCTTCCGCCACCCGAGGAGTCGCGGCACGGTAGCGATGTTCTGCGCCACCGTCATGTGCGGAAACAGACCGATCTCCTGGATCGCGTAGCCGATCCGGCGGCGCAGCTCGGTGGCCCGCAGTTTCTGGATGTCGCGTCCTCCGACCGTGATCGTTCCCGAGGTGAGAGGGACCAGCCGGTTGATCATCTTGAGGGTCGTCGTCTTGCCGCATCCCGACGGTCCGAGCAGCACGCAAAACTCCCCCTCGTGGACGACGAGAGTGATGCCATCGACGGCCTGCGTGCCGCCGGGGAACACCTTGGTGACGTCGCGCAGCTCGATCATCCTCTCACCCCCTTTCGCAGTCCCCGCGGAGTCGACAGCCGCTCGACGACCCCCAACGCAACGTCCAGCCCAATGGCAAGCAGCGACACGCACAGCGCTCCGACCAGGACGAGATCCGCGCGGGTGTTCGCAATGCCACGAAAGATGAGCTGTCCCAGCCCGCCGGCGCCGATGTAGGCACCGATCGCGGCGATCCCGACGTTCATCACGATCGCCTGGCGCAATCCGGCCATGATCGCGGGCACGGCGAGGGGGATCCTCACCCTCCACAGGATCTGGGTCTCGGACATCCCCATCCCTCGCCCTGCTTCGATCATCGCCGGATCGATTCCGCGGACCGCCGTGGTCGTGTTGCGCAGAATGGGGAGAAGTCCGTACAGCGTGAGAGCCACGACGACGGGCACGATGCCGATCGACATCAAGCCGAGCGCCTTCAGGATCGCCATGAGAATGCCGTACAGCGCGAGGGACGGCACCGTCAGAAGGATCCCCGCCACGTAGAGGACCAACTCGGCAAGCCCCTCGCGCCCCCGCTTGGAGATGAAGATCCCGAGCGCGAGGCCGAGGACGACCGCCAAGCCGTTGGCGAGGAACACAATGCGAATGTGCTCGGCAGTTAGTTGGCCGACGTACTCCCAGTGCGTCGTGAGGTAGCGCAACATGGTCGAGAGCATCGATAAGTGCTACGCCATCGCGCCGCGGAAGTCAAACTATTCGTTAAGCTTCTCTTTGTACAAGTGGATGAAGGCGTACGGCGATGCGCCCTGATTGCGGTACCCGAGGTACGGACGAGTGGTGTTGTAGGCGGCGAGCCATTCCGCGAACTCCGCCTGCCACCGACGAATCGGAGCGCTCCTCCATTCCGCTCGGCGCGGGGTCACGAACTCGACCTGCACGTCCTGCCAGAACCGCTCGAGGAACCCATTCCGCCGTGCCGCCGAGGGATGTTCGGCGCGATGGTCGATGCCGGCCCGCGCGAGGGTCTTCTCGAAGGGGTGTCGCCGCGGCGATCCCCAGAACACCGGAACGTCCGGGGTGATCAGCGACTCGATCGGCTCGCCGAGGCTGGCGTAGAACGGGAGCACGTGCTCCGAAAGGAGCTTGACGGCGTCCGCCGTGTTGCGGGATCGGCCCAGGGTCGCGAAGGCCGCCCCTCCGTACGAGTCGATGACGAAGTGCACGTAGACCCGCGTGGCACGCGTCGCGGCGCGCACGTCCTGGAGCAGGGTCGCGCCCGGCCGGCTGCTCTCGCGCTCGCGTTCGCGGAACGCCGGGTTCAGAGCCTCGATCCACGCGAGCTGTTCCGCTGTGCAGGCGCCCGGAGCGGTGAGAGCGAGAGTCTCCATGCGCAGCCATCGCTCCCGGGCGGTCCCGAGGCCTCGACGTGCGAGCAGCTTCTGGACGGTCGGAGAGCTGATCGACACCCCGGACGCGCGAAGACTCGCCGCCAAGCGGACGCAACCCCAGGACGGATGCTCGACGGACAGCCGGACCAGGCGATCCTCGATCGCCTTGGGCGTGGACATCGGGTGGCTCCGATGCACCGGCGGGCGGTCTCGCAGCCCCGCGAGTCCGTCCTTGCGGAACCTCCTCCGATACTCGTAGTACGAGCTCCGGGGGATCCCCGCCCTTCGGCACGCCTCGGACACATTCCCGAGGCGATCGCTCAACTCAAGGATCTCCTTCCTTCGCAGGACGAGATCGTCACTCTCCGTCGACACTCGAGCCTCCCGGAGGGGCCGCCCCAAGACAGCCTATGGAAGCCCATTCTGCACGCCTAGGTCGAATCCGTCAACAAGCAGAGCGGGAAGGGGCTTGGGGACTCGGGTCCCGCCCTGCGGCCGAGCCGTCTCGCCGGGCGACGGCCCAGGGCCCGCTCCCGCGCTCGCTGCGCCGCAGATCGCGCTCTAACTGCGCCGCGTTCCGCCCAGGATGCCCCCGAGGGCCCCGCGCAGGATCTGGCGGCCCACCTGGCTGCCCACCGTGCGCGCCGCCTGCTTCGCCATCGTCTCCACCATCCCCTGGCGCCGCTTCGTGCCCCACAGGAACTCGCCCAGCACCCCGCGCTTCCTCTCCGGTTCCGCCGCGGGCGCGGAGACCGCCGGCGACGCCGCGACCGCCGGGGCGGCTCGGCGAGACAGGATCTCGTAGGCCGACTCGCGGTTCACGGCGACGTCGTACTTCGCGCCGATCGGACTGCGCGCGCGTACCGCGGCGCGCTCCTCGGGCGTGATCGCTCCCATTCGGCATCGGGGCGGGCAGATCAGCGTACGCTCGACGGGCATCGGCACACCCTTCTCCTGAAGCGTAGAAACAAGGGCCTCTCCGACAGCCAGTTGCGGGAGCGCCCGAGCGACGTCAATGCGAGGGTTCTGGACGAACGTCTCCGCCGCCGCACGCACGGCCTTCTGATCGCGCGGCGTGTACGCGCGCAGGGCGTGCTGGATGCGGTTCCCGATCTGGCCGAGGATCACGTTCGGGACATCGTCGGGGAACTGCGAGCAGAAGTAGACACCCACCCCCTTGGAGCGGATGATCCGCACCACTTGTTCCACACGCTGCACCAGCGCGGGCGGAGCGTCGTCGAAGAGCAGGTGCGCTTCATCGAACATGAACACGAGCCGAGGCTTGTCCAGGTCCCCGACCTCGGGCAGATTCTCGAACAGCTCCGACAGAAGCCACAGGAGGAGGCTCGAGTACAGCCGCGGCCTCTGGACCAGTTGATCGGCCGCCAGGATGCTCACGATGCCGCGTCCGGCGAGGTCCGTGCGCAGGAGATCGCCGAGCTCGAGACCCGGCTCACCGAACAGAACGCCCCCGCCTTCGCGATCCAGCGTCAAGAGCGCGCGCTGGATCGCGGCCACCGTTTGGGCGCTGACGAGACCGTACTGCGCCGAGATCTCCTTCCGCCTCTCGGCGACGAACCCGAGGAGGGCGCGGAGGTCGTCGACGTCGAGCAGCAGGAGGCCCTGATCGTCGGCCAGCGTGAACGCGATCTCGAGCGTCCCTGCCTGAATGTCGTTGAGCTCGAGGATCCGGCCGAGCAGGCTCGGCCCCATCTCGCTCACGGTCGCTCGCATGGGATGGCCCGCCTTCCCATACAGGTCCCAGAAGAGCACCGGGGACGGCTCGTTGGCGTAGCCCTCGATGCCGATCTCCGCGACGCGCTGCCGGATCCTGTCATCGGCGACGCCGGCCATGGCCAGACCGGCGACGTCGCCCTTCACGTCGGCCATGAACACCGGCACGCCGAGGCGCGAGAACCCCTCCGCCAACACCAAGAGCGAGACCGTCTTCCCCGTCCCGCTGGCCCCGGCCACCAGACCGTGACGATTGCCGTACTGGGCTAGAAGGGGAACCGGCCGTTCGCCCTTGCCTACGAGGATCTCGTTCACGTGCCCCCCCTTTCGGAACTACGGCTTCATCCCTTCCCTCTTCGGATCCCCTCTCGGCTCAGTCTACCGCGGCCCCGGCAACCCGGACCAGTCCCCGGACGTCGGTCGATTGCCGATAGAGCGGAGAATTCGCTACAGTGGCACCGGCCAGTACGAGGCAGAACGTGCGCGGCGAGCGAGGAGGTGAGGCGGCCGCAGGCAGGAATGTCGGATGCCTCCGAAACGGAGACGCTTCTTGGGTTGGGAGAGCCTCGGCGGATGCGCGGACACGCCGTCGAGAAGGAGGAAACGATGGAACTGATCAAGCAGCTGGTCGATCAACTGGGAATCAACAAAGAGCAGGCCGAAGGCGGAGCCGGACTCCTGTTCAACCTCGCCAAAAAGAAGCTCGGAGAGGACGTCTTCAAGAAGATCGCCGATGCGGTCCCGGGCGTTCAGGACCTGCTCAAGAGCGCGCCCTCCGAGGGAGGAGTCGGAGGGATGCTCGGCAAACTCGCGTCGAAGGTGGGGGCGGGAGACCTGGGCAACCTGGCCGGCCTCGCCGGCGGGTTCAAGAAGCTGAACCTCGACACCGGGCTCATCTCGAAGTTCGTTCCGATCGTCATGGACTTCGTCCAGTCCAAGGGCGGCGACGCCGTCAAGAGGCTCCTCGAGTCGGTACTCAAGTAGCCTGACGACGGCGCCGCGTGACCGCCGTCACGCGGCGCTGTCGCCCGGGTTCCAGCGCAGAGACGCTCGCCGAAGCCGCGAGCTCGCCTTGTTCTACCGAGCTCGAGCGTCGGCGTCCCTCGCTGCTCGGCTCGCGATCAGGATCCGCGTCTACGCCTTCCCCGCAACCTTCACGCGTGGGTCGAGGAACCCATAGATGAGGTCGAGAAACGCAAGTCCCGCGATCCAAATGCCCGTCGTCAGGGAGAGGTTCCCCATCAAGACGGGGATGTCGTTCTGCTGGACGGACTGCCAGTAGAGGCTCCCCATCCCCGGCCAACTGAAGATCCCCTCGAACAGGATCCCGCCGAACAGCGACCCCAAGAGCCCGAGGACGGACAGCGTGACGATCGGCGGCGCCGCCGCTCGCAGAGCGTGCCCGAAGAGGATCTTCCTCTCCGGAACCCCACGCGCCCGCCCGGACATGACAAAGTCCTCCTGCAGCGTCCCGAGCACGATGTTCCGCACGGTGTAGCTGATGCCCCAGAAGCCGATGACGACGAGTGTCAAGACCGGCAGGAGCATGTGGTACAGGAGATCGAGCCCGTAGCCCACGCCCTGTGGGGGCGGCGTCGAGTGCATCGCCCCGGACGGGAACAGCGGGATCGCGAACGCGAAGACCATGATGAGGAGCATCCCGAGCCACCATTGCGGCATCCCGAAGACGACCATCGTCCCGATGGACGTCGCCTTGTCCATCAGCCCGCCTGCTTTGCGCGCCTTCCACATCCCGAGGACGACGCCGATGATGAGGTCGAGCAGGATCGCGACGCCGAACAGGAGGAGCGTACGCGGTATCCGCTCTCCCACGATCTTCATCACGCTCTGTTCCCCCGCCGAGGAACGGATGATCGTCGACTGGCCGAGGCGGAACGTCACCGTGTCGATGGTTCGCCAGAAGATGCGGCCGAACAGCGGTTCGTCGAGGTGGTACAGCCGCTGCAACTCGGCGGTCCGTTGCGCCTTCCAGACGAGGAATTGATCCTGGTTCCGCTGGACTCCCTGCCGCGCAAACGCCCGTGACTCGCCGTTCACGGTCTCCTGGATCTGCGATCGCATGACTCGGTCGGCCACGGAGTTGAAGACCGCGGAGAAGACGAAGACCACGGCGAGGAACGTCAGCATTGCGTAGGTCAACCGCCGCGCGACGTACTTCCAATACATGTCGTTTGACCCTCCTCCGTCCCGGTACGAGCGACACCGTACGTGCGGATCGTCTCCGCTCCGTCCTCACCCTCTCCGGGAGCGTGTCGTCCGTGCCCCGGACGGACGGAAACGCCACACGCCCCGCTCCCTCGGACTTCGCTCTTGTTCCGGAGTTTCCGGGCGCGTAGGATGCCCACAGAAGAGAAGGGACGCCGTCGCAAGCGAACATTCCCGTCGTACGGCCCGATCGGGGCCTCATCCTGCTCGAACGGGCGGAAAGGAGATCAGACATGGCCCACGTGCTCGTCGTCTATTGCAGCCTGTCGGGAAACACGAAAGCGGCGGCGGAGGCGGTGGCCGCCGGGGCCGAGGCTGCCGGAGCCCACGTCATGGTCAAGACAGCAAGCGAAGCACAGCCGGAGGACCTCGTCAACTGCGACGCCGTCGCCCTCGGCTCGTACGATGCGTTCGGCTACATGGGCGGAGGGCTCAAGGACTTCCTCGATCGCGCCTTCTACCCGACGCGGGGAAGAGTGACCGACAAGCCGTACGCCGCGTTCTTCACGCACGGCGGCGGGGGAGAGGCCGGCCGGAGCCTCGACTCGCTCGCCCAAGTCTTCAAGCTCACGCGAGTCGCCCCCGTGCTGTCGATCCAGGGAAGGCCCACGGGACAGGCCGTCGCCGACCTCGAGGAGTTGGGAGCGAAGCTGGCCCGCGCCGCGTCCTCCAACCCGTAACGTCAGCGGGCCGCCTGTGCCTCCGCAGCAACGACGGGATCGGCCCGACATTGAGACGACTGGGAGCCGCATCGTCCGTGCGACCTCCCGATCAAGGGGTCGAGGGTGGTTGCACCCGAGTCCGCCATCGACTAGCGTACTGGGTCATGGAAGCCGGATCGACGTTCGCCCTCGTCGCCTCATCGCTGGTGTTCGTCGTGACCTACGGGTTCATCGTAGGCTCTCACACCCATCGTACCCTGGCCGCATTCGTCGGAGCGGTCGGGATGGTCCTCCTCGGGAAGGGGCTACGGATCTACGGTTCGTCGCAGGCGCTTGCCGCCATCGACTTCGACACCCTGGCCCTCCTCTTCGGGTTGGCGATCATCGTTGAAGTGCTCAAGAGCACCGGCTCCCCGGCATACCTCGCGGTCAAGATCAGCAAGCTCACCAAGGGAAGCCCCTGGAAACTGCTCGTCTCCCTCGGGTTGCTCACCTCGGTGGTGTCGATGTTCTTGGACAACGTCACCACCATCATGCTGGTCGCCCCGATCATGATCAGCGTCTCCGATATCGTAGGGATCAGCGCTGTTCCACTCCTGATGGGCGGCGCGATGCTCTCGAACATCGGAGGCGTCGCGACGCTCATCGGAGACCCTCCAAACATCCTGATCGGCTCCGCCGCGTCGTTCAGCTTCATGGACTTCCTGACGCACACGGGCCCGATCGCCCTCCTCGTGTGGGGACCGGCCTGCGCGCTGCTGCTCCTGTTGTTCAAGAAGGAACTCGCGCAACGTCCGCAGAACCTCGCCGCGCTCGAACAGATGGAGGCGAGACGGGCGCTGTCCAACCCGAGGGCCGCGTTCGAGGCGGCGATCACCATCGCCGGCGTGCTCATTCTGTTCTTCTTCCACGATCTGCTCGGGCTGAGCCCGGGATTGGTGGCGCTGATCGGGGCCGCCGCCACGTTGGCCCTCCTCCGTCCATCGCTCAACTCGCTTCTAGCCCTCGTCCCCTGGGAGATGTTCCTGTTCTTCGGGTCGCTCTTCGTCCTGGTCGGCGGGTTGGAGGCGTCCGGCCTGCTGGGTGTGCTGCGCGACAGCCTCGCCGGACTCACCGGGCACGGGATGGAATGGGCGGCCGTGGTGATCCTGTGGCTGAGTGCCATCATGTCGTCCCTGGTCGACAGGATCCCGTTCACCATCGCGATGATTCCGATCCTGTCGGGCCTGAGCGCATCAATGCCTGAGGCCGGCGTCCTCTGGTGGGCTCTCGCCCTGGGCGTCGGGTTCGGGGCCAACGCGAGCCCGATCGGCTCGCTGACCAACATCGTGACGATCTCGATCAGCGAAGCCTCAGCCAAGCCGCTCTCCTACGCCGACTGGCTCAAGAAGGGACCGCTCGTGGCTCTCGCTTCGTGCAGCATCGCGACTCTGGTCCTCGTCGCCGCGATTCACTGGCACGTGTTCTAGACCGTCGCGGCGAGAGCGACGGGTATACTCGCGCCATGAAGCCGTGCGTCCTCGTGCTCGACAACACGCTCCACCCGAAGCTCTTCTCCCTCGGCCGACGTTGGGCGGCTCGCCTGCCGCATGACGTTTGCGTGGACATCGTCCACGCGCCGTCCGCACTCGATCTCCCCGACATCGATGAGTACACGCACCTCATCCTCAGCGGCTCGCAGGCTTCGGTTCTCAGGCCGTCGACGTGGATTCGCCGAGAGGCCGAGCTCGTAAGGATGGCTGCGGACGCCGGCGTCCGCATCCTGGGATCGTGCTTCGGTCACGAGCTTCTCGTCAGCTCGCTCTCCGGCCCGTCCTACCTCCGCCGCGCCGCGAAACCCGAGATCGGCTGGACGTCGCTTGACCTTGTCGAGCAGGATCCACTGCTCCAGGACATTTCCACCCCGTGGACCGTGTTCGCCGCCCACATCGTCGAGGTCGTTTCGCCGCCGCCGCCGTGGCGCGTCCTCGCGCGATCCCGCCGCTGCGCGACGCACGTTCTCCGCTACGGCGAGAAGCCGATCTGGGGCATTCAAGCGCATCCCGAGATCATCCGTCGCTCGTCGGAATTCGCAATGCGTGCCCATCTCCTCGCGACCCAACGCTGGGGCGGCGTGCCGCGCACCACGTGGCGGCGCGTCCCCGCAGACCTTCAAGCCATCAAAGACCTCGTGGCCCGATTCCTCGGAGCGGAAGAACCGCCGCGCCCCCGTACGCCGTCCTGATTCTCAGGGCCTTGCGCCGGGGCTTTGGCTCCGGGCACGGCGAAATGCGCGGACCTCGAACGACAGGATGACGAGGAGGATCCCCACAGCCGCGACGAACGAGCCAATCAGCCACAAGAGCGCGAGAGCGCCTGTCGCCGGTTGCGCCATCAGCGCCACGCCGAGGGCGACGGAGAGCAGGCCGCACAGGAGGAGCAAGAACTCCCCTCGGATTTCCTTGCGCAGGCGCAGCGCCGTCATGATCTCGAGAACTCCCGTAGACACGGCCCACACGGCGATGTAGAACAGAAGCGCCAACGAGGTGACGCCGGGGGTGAAGAACGTCAGGATCCCGACGCCGACGCCGAGGAGTCCCCACAGGAGGAGCGCGCCCCCCGCGGCGTGTTCCTTGCGCCCCAAGGCGGCGGCACAGACCCCGAAGGCACCATCCGCCAGAACGTACGCGCCGAAGAGCCGCACCAGGATCCGAAGTGAGATCTCGGGGCAAACCCACGCCAGGATCCCGAACGCGATCGCGACGAGGCCCCGCAGGAGAAACGTCCACCAGCTTCGGCCCAAGACAGAAACCAGGTCCTTCCCTGTGCCCATCGTACCCCCTCCCGCTGGCGCCGCGCCGCCGTCGCCGCAAGCCACCCCACGCGCCACCTCGGCGACCGTCGTCCTCTCAGCGCGGCGCGCGCTTCGCGCCACTGTAACATCGGCTCGCGGACGACGGCCAATCCCTCGCGTCGTTGGGAAGGTCGCCTCCGACGCCGCTCGCCCGGCGCGGATCGCACCCGAGCGCCGCGAAGGCAGGGTCGGCGGCGCGTCCGCGTTCGCGTTGTAGGACCAGCGCACGGCTTCTGGCTCCGCGACCGGAGACACAGGCGGGGGCTATTTCCCCTCCACGGACTCCGGCGAGTTTCCACCGTTTACACGTAGGAAGGGAGTCGCAGGCTGGCCGTTCTCCGGGGTGCTGGTCACCCTCCGGGTAGCAGGTGGGTTCACTTCACGAACCCCGACGGCTTCTCAGCCGTCAGAACTACGAGAGGGGGTCGGAACCTAGGCTGTTCGAAGTCAGTCACCCAGCTCTTCGAACAGCGGCGAGTTCGCTCACGCGAACTCGCACACATTCCTCAGGAGTTCGGGGTAGCAGCGGGGCCAGCACCTGGAGACGGCCCCGCTTCTACCCCCTGTGTTGCACAGCTTTCGAACCCCGTCTGCGCTGAGTGACTGGATCGCAGGTCTGTGAGCTGGCACGTCTCGCCAGACGATCCTGCGACTTCCCTATGGTCGGCCGAACGTCACTGCGCCCGACCGTCAGGTCTTCTGGTTCGACGCACCCAGCAACTACTGGGCCTTGTTGCCCACCCAGGCAGCTGCCGGCAGCTCAGCCGCCACGGAGGGCAAGCGTGCGGTTCAGCAGTGGCAAGATCGGCACACGGCCGATGCTATCTTCGCGCCAGATGTCGTAAATGTCTTCCCACCCGTGCTCCTGGGCCACGGTGCGGGCCGTACCATTCATCGCATAGACCCTCCCGTTGGCGTGGACCACGGCGTAGAAGCCGTCTATGAGTTCAAGCTCTGCTTCGCTCACGGTCAGCGGCCAGGCATCCCCATACTCCTCGCGAGTCACCTTCACTCTCTTGCTTGCAGGCCGTGATACCGCTTGAGGCGAACTGCCCGACTCATCACAAGCGACCAACAGGCAGATCGACAACAGCAACCCGGCCAATGCCAAGGGCCTCCATGGGTGTGCTCGTGCCACCAGAGTGCACCTCCTTTCGTCACTAACCTTATCCTGAGCCTCCTTTCCGCTGCAGTTAGCGACGCTCCCAGAGACGTCACGCCTCTCGTTGCCGAGAGACTCCGCAACGCCAGGTGCAAATAGGGCGACTGAACCGAACAGGAGACCGCGGGTAGATGAGCAAGACCAACCACGCCCGCAATCGATTGACTCGATCTGCAAGTCACGTCGCTCACGACCGGTTTGCGCTCCTGACCAGGCCCCCATAGGCGGGTCCCCCTTAGAGCTTGTCTCGCTAATCGCCTCCCGCCAGAGCGAACGGCCGCTGTTGGCAACCCGATCTTGCCGTGTATGGTGAACTCAGGTCTTCCGCCCTGATGCCGAATCCTACCACTCGTATCCACAGTTTTCGCACTCGAACTGCTTCACGTCTTTCCTTTTCCCAAGTAGCAGGGTTCTGATGGCTTCACCGGCGACGATCTGCCGATCCTGACTCTGCCAGTTTGTCGGTATCTTCTTGACATTCGGGGAGCCACAGGTCGGGCATTTCGGTTTGTACTGTTCCATGCAGACCTCCTCGCCCCATCATAGCACACAGCAGAAGCACTATGGATCGGCGCTAAACAGCGAGGCATTCTCTAGGGGTGTCTCGGATGATCTCCGATTCGTCAGCGACGTGACCGCGGGGAACGTCGAGATTGTCGCCGTAGTAGAGGCGGTTCTTCCATTCTGGCATTGCTGGGGGAGCTGCAGAAGCGCCTCCTTGGTCCGGCAAGCCCTGCGTTGCCCCATCACGGCCCGCCTGAGCTCGCGCAGGTCTATCGACGTGACTCTCTGGGCGGTGGAGTTAGAGACCCCGTACTCGAGCGCGAGCTGGCGCACCGACCGACCGCGCCGACGGGCTCTTCCCGCTACTCTGGCACCGGCTCACGAACGTCGGCCAATCCCTCGTGTTTGTAGAGCTGTTGCGTCCGATGCCGCTCGCCTAGGGTTGACCGCGCCCCATCGCTGAAGAAGCGCGGTCGGTGTGGGGTGCGGTTGGAGTCCTGTATCACCTGACCTGCTGAGTCTGGGCGGGTGAATGGGTAGGCTCACCTCGGGAGTGCGATGAGGGGAGAGCTTCCGGCCACGAACTCGGACGGCTTCACTAGTCACGCACAAGACAGGAACTGCAACCCGGACCGCCGGGGAGGCGGCGACCCTTCGAGAAGCGGGCGGATCCGCCCGGCGCTCGAGCACGATCCCGCCGCCCACGGTGGGAAGCTGCGGGGATCCGAACCTCCCTACCGGGAGGCGCGCACCGTGTCCCGGATCGGCTGCAGGCTGAGTTCGTCGGCGCGATGGCAGGCGACGAAGTGCTCGTGACCGAGGTCGCGGTACACCGGCACGTCGTTCGAGCACACGTCGATCGCGTAGCGGCACCGCGGGTGGA
>JAQTVA010000021.1 GCA_028707055.1 Candidatus Bipolaricaulis sp.
GCTCGCTAAGGGGATCGGCGTCATGCTCGGGTCGGAGGTCGGGACGACGCTCACCGCGCAGATCATCGCGTTCAAGATCGGCATCTACTACATGCCCGTCTTAGCCGTGGGTCTCGTACTGTCCGAGGTGTTCCGCGGTCGGCGGGCGGGCGACGTCGGACGGATGCTCCTGGGGTTTGGCCTTCTCTTCCTCGGGATGTCGGTTCTCTCCAGCGGGCTCGGCGGGTTGTCGCAGAGTCCGACGACACTCCGCCTGCTCCAGATGTGCGGAGGGAACGTCTTGCTCGGCGTCGTGGTCGGGGCGGGAGTGACGGCGGTTATCCAGAGTTCGTCGGCGATGACCGCTCTGGTGATTGCGTTGGGCGGAGCCGGGTTGATCACGCTTCCGGCGGCCATCGCCATCGTCCTCGGCGCCAACATCGGCACGACGATCACCGCGCAGATCGCCTCGATCGGATCGTCGCTTTCGTCACGGCGGCTGGCGGTCGCGCAGCTCCTCGTCAACGTGCTCGGTGTGGCGGTCCTCCTCCCGTTCATTCCCTGGTACGCTGACTTGATCGCGACCACTTCGTCATCCCTGACGCGCCAGATCGCCAACGCGCACACGATCTTCAACGTGGTCGTGACGCTGGCCTTGATCCCCTGCGTCGGCCTCTTGGTGCGACTGGTCGTCAAGCTGGTGCGGGGTCGGGAGAAGGCTACGACGGCGGCGCCCGTGTTCCTCGGTGAGGAGTTCCTCGGGACTCCAGCGGTTGCCGTGCATCAGGCACAGCGTGAACTTCTCCGCATGGGCGAGATGACGGCGATGATGATTCGCGCCTGCAAAGAAGGGATCCTGAGCCGCGATGCCGCCAGGACGGCGGAGGTCGGCGAGGTGGAGGACGCGGTGGACGGTCTCAAGGACTCGGTGGACGAGTTTCTCGACCGCATCGACGGAAGCACGCTCAGCGGGAAGGACGAGCGGCGTCTCCACGTGCTTCGCCACATCGTCGCGGACATCGAGCGGGTCGGCGACCAGGCCGTCAACATCGTGGTGCGAGCCGAGAAGCTGCTTGCGCGGGGCCGAAGCCTGTCGGAAGCGGCGGCTGGGGAACTCGGCGACATGTTCGACCGAGCGATCGAGCTCTACCGGCTCTCACTCGCCGCGCTCGAAGCCGAGGACGTCGGCGAAGCGAAGCGGGCCCTTGACCTCGAGAAACACATCGACGAGCTCGAGAAGCGGTACAAGGCGCACCACGTTGCGCGGCTCGACGCGGAGGAGTGCGATCCGGAGGCGGGGATTCTGTTCGTCGAGATCCTCCACAACCTCGAGCGGATTGGCGATCACGCCGCGAACATCGCCGGCGATGTCCTCGTCATCCACCCAGCGGCGGACTAGAGCCCGGCTTTCCCCCTCGCGGATGCGACCTTGCGGTCCAGTCGGCCGTGTGGGCCCTTGCGGTCGTCGATGCGGAGCGAGATCGAGACGCGTCCGCACGTCTCGAGCAGGCGGAGGCGGCAGGCGTTGACGACCGACATGACCTCCTCCCACTCGCCCTCGAGGTTGGTTCCCATCGCGTGAAACTCGTGCGACAACCCGGATGCCTCGATGATTCGGTAGGCGTCGGCGATGTGAGCGCTAAGGCTCTCACCGCGCCCGATCGGGGCGATGCTGAAGTCAACGATCATGGGTTCTCCTCGTACGTGAATGCGAAGCTCGGCTGTTCCCCAGCGCCGTCGACGGTCACCGTCCGTGCGAGCGGATCCACCGTGACCACAGCCCACGAAGGGAGTGTGCCCTGGTCGACGAGGGCCTTGAACGTGATGTACTCAATGCCGTCGACTTCGGTCCGGCGGAACGTGTGGTCGTGCCCCTGAAACACGGCGGCGACGTCGCCGTCCGCTGACAGAACGGCCTGTACCTCGGGCTGATTGGCCACGAGTGGGCGGCCCCATGCCTCCACGTACGCATCGAGCATCTGATGGACGAAGACGATTGTTGCATGGTCGGAGGCAGCCAGATCCTCGCGCAGCCACTCGAGCTCCGCAGGCGGAACGAACCCGGCGACGCCGGTATAGGTTCGCGCAAGGTCGGTTCCGTCCTCCGCGTACTGCACGTCCAGCACGACGAAGTGGACGCCGCGGACATCGAAGCTGTAGTACGTCCGCTCGATTCCGAGGATCTTGCGAAGGGTCGCTTTGTCGAGGTTGTAGACGTCGTGATTCCCGAGGACGTGGTAGCGCGGCCCGCGGAACGCGGCGTAGAGCCCGTCGGCCCACGCGAGCACCTCGGGAATCCGTGAGGGATCCCCGGGGTCGGTGCCGAGCACCACCCAGCCGTTGATGAAGTCACCCAGTTGGATGGCGAAGTCCACCCGCTGCGCATTCATCGCATCGCAGAAGGCCCCGAGCCGCTCCGCCGTGTGGGTCATCCACTTCCCCTCGAGCGGCGAGTCGAGATCGTGGGCGTGGAGATCCGTGAACAGGCCGAAGCGGACGGGGGCCGAGTCGGGGGCGGTGTCACCGCCACCGCCGAAGACCGCGAGTACGAGGAGTAGGGTCGTCGCCACGCACGCCATGCCGCGCCTTGCGGAGAGCGTCACGCGTTCCTAGTAGGTGAGCTCGACGCTCTCTTGAAGGCTTGTGCCGTCGATGCGGATTGTCCGGGCGACGGGGTCGAGGGTGACCGCGGCCCACGACGGCGGCGTCGGAACGTCGTGGTCCACCATGCCGGCGAAAGTGATGTAGTGGATCCCGTCCATCACGGTGTGAGTGGAGTCGTGCGTGTGCCCCTGGAACACGGCGATGACTTGACCGGAGGCGACCAGGGCGGCGCGCACCTCAGGCGCGTTCGAGATGGGTGGACCGCCGGCAAGCATCGCGAAGGAGACGTCCAGCGGCTGGTGAACGCACACCACCGTGGGCTTCCGGGTCGCGGCGAGGTCGGCGCGGAGCCACTCGAGCTCGGCGGCCGGGATCGTTCCCTGGACCATCCAGCTCACGTGCTCGTAGTCCTGACCGGTCTTGTTGAACTGGGCGTCGAGGATCACGACGTGGTACGCACCGAGATCGAAGCTGTAGTACGTGCCCGGGGAGGCCGTGCCGACGAGGAACTGCGATTTCGACAGGTTGTAGACGTCGTGGTTGCCGAGCACGTAGTGGATCGGTCCGGGAAAGCTACGCAGAAGACTGACGGCACGATCGAGGAGCGCCGGAATGCGCGCCGGATCCCCGAGTTCAGCGCCCATGACGAACACTCCGTTCACGAGGTCGCCGAGCGAGACGACGGCGTCGGCGGGCCATGCGACCATCGCGGTGACAAACGCCTCGAGGCGCGCCTCGTAGCCCGTCATGACCTTGTGCTCGTTGGGCGAGTTGGTGTCGTGGACGTGGACATCGGTGACGATGCCGATCCGGACGACCTCGGCCGAGTCGGACGTGGCGAACGGCCCGACGATGACGAGGAGCGTGAGTAAGAGAACAGGGATGGCAGCCAGCTTTCGCATCTTGACCTCCAGGGGTCTTGAGTTCCGCCGATAGACTACTGACGGGGTCGGAGGGCGACAAGGCGACGGAGCGCCGCCATTCTCCTAGGCAACGGCCCGGCTCCACTCGGCGCCGAGCTCGAACCCGCGGAGGTTCGCAGCCAGCACGGCGTCCGGCTTTCCGGCGAACACGGCGCGGATTCCGCCCACGAGCGCGGCTTCGGGAAGCTCGAGGAACGGGGATGCGGCGCCGAGGACGACGAGGTTCGTTGCCTGCGCCGATCCCGCCTTCTCTGCGAGGAGCGCTGCGTCGACAAGGCGGTGCGGCGAGATCGCCGCGAGTTCAGCGAGGATCCGGGCGAGGTCGGGGTAGTCGGGGATGTTGCGCACCGGCCGTGTGTCGGAGACGAGGACGCCGTCGGGTCGGAGATAGGCGATGTAGCGGAGCGCCTCCATCGGTTCGAGCGCCAAGACAAGGTCGGCGGTCCCTTCGCGGACAAGGTCGGAGTAGATGGGGCGGTCGCTGAACCGGACGTGGCTCTGCACGGCGCCGCCACGCTGGGCCATTCCGTGGACCTCGGCCTGCTTCAGCCGAAGCCCGAGGCTGCGTACGGCCTCTCCGAGCACGGCGGCGACGGCGAGAAGTCCCTGCCCTCCGACGCCGGCGAGGATGATGTCTCGTTTCATCGCGGGCCTCCGGATGGCGCGCGTCGAGCGGCACGCCGCGCGGTCTGGATGCACTCGCGCTGGGCGATGATGACGGACGGTCCGGGATGACGGATCTCCTCGTCGAGGACGGCGACATTCTTCGCGTGGTTTCGCGGATGCGGCTCGATGACGCGAATGTGGGCGTCCTCGACGCCCAGTCCGCGGCAGATGGAGGCGAGTCGGTTCTCGGCCGCCGAGCGCTGCCCCCCGGTCATCGCCACCGTTAAGTTGTCGACGATGATGACCGTGATCTGCGCGCCGGCGTTCACGCAGTCGAGGAGTCCCGTCATCCCGGAGTGGGCGAAGGTGGAGTCGCCGATCAAGGCGACGGCGGGGCGGAGGCCGGCCTCGGATGCGCCGTGGGCCATGGTGATCGACGCGCCCATCTCGACGCAGGTATCGATGATCGCGAGCGGCGGAAGGGCGGCCAAGGTGTAGCAGCCGATGTCGGAGAAGACGCGCGCCGACGTCTGCGACGCGAGCGCTTCGTGGAGCGCCTTGCATGTGTCGGCATGTGGACAGCCCGGGCAGAGCGCCGGCGGCCGGGGGGCCGGGACCGACGACGCAGCGCGCCGATCGAGCGCGCCGCGCCCAAGAGCCGCGGCGACGAGGTCGGGCGTCAGCTCTCCGGTCCGCGGGACATCGCCCGAAAGCCGTCCGTGGATCGCGGGCGCCGATCGCGGCGGCAGCCCGCTCAGCTTGGCCTCGACGAACGGGTACCCGTCCTCGAGAACGAGGATGCGGTCGCAGTGCTCGACGAGCCACCGAACCATGCGTTCGGGGAGCGGGTACTGGCCGACCTTGAGGATCGGGTGAGACGGTGCGCCGTCGGTCACCTCGAGGAGGTAGTTGTGGGCGATGCCGCACGCGACGATGCCGAGTGAGCGGTCGCCGTGCTGCGAAAGGTGATTGAAGGGGCTCTCCTCGCTGTCGCGCACGAAGTCGGGCTGGCGGGCGACAAGGCGCTCGTAGCTCCGACGGGCGATGGCCGGCAGGAGGATGAACCGCTCGGGGTCCTCGGGAACCGAGAGGCGGTTGCTGGGATTCCGCGCGCCGACTTCGACGGTGGCGCGCGAGTGGGCCAGCCGCGTGGTCAGGCGGATGAGGACTGGGACCCGATGTCGCTCCGACAGCTCGAAGGCATACGCCGGAACGGCGTACGCCTCCTGTTGATCGGACGGCTCAAGGCATGGGACTAGGGCGAGGTCAGCGTACAGCCGGGAGTCTTGCTCGTTCTGGGACGAGTGCATCGAGGGGTCGTCGGCGACGTTCACGAGAAGGCCGCCGTGCGCCCCGGCGATCGCTGCGTTGACGAACGGGTCGGCGGCGACGTTCAGCCCGACGTGCTTCATGCTGGCCATCGCGCGCAGGCCTGCGTAGCTGGCTCCGAGTGCCGCCTCGAGCGCTGTCTTCTCGTTCACCGCCCAGCGACAGCGGATCTCGCCGCTCCGTGCCTCGGCGCTGCGTAGGATGTGCTCGGTGATCTCCGTGGACGGGGTGCCGGGGTACGCGTACGCCGCAGACAAACCGGCGTCGATCGCTCCTTGCGCGAGTGCCTCATTTCCCAGCAGGAGCTGCGTGGCCATCCGAGCCTCCTTGCGGTCGATGGGGTTTCCCTAGATTCTGTGCAGAAGAAGGATGGAGAGGATACGCGGGTCACGGCGGCGCCGCAAATGGACGGCGTGCGGGCCGCAAGCGCGCACGGAGCCGCCAGCGCACGGAGCGGCGAGTGCACGGACTGCCGAGTGCGGGCCGCGCGGCAAACGGACGGAGCGGCGAGTGCACGGACTGCCGAGTGCCGGCGGCAAGCGTGGGTGGAGCCGCAAACGTGGATGACGGGCGGGCGGCAAATGGACGGAGTGCCGGCCGCAAACGTGAACGGAGCGGCAAGTGTGCACGGCGGGCGGAGCCGCAAACGCGCACGGCCGGCGGGGCCGCAAACGCGCACGGCGGGCGGGGGCGGTGTCCGTCTGCTCGGTGCGGATGTGTCCGACCTCAAGCCGGAATTGTTGCTCCCTCCGCGCGCGGCCGATATACTGCGCAACACCATTCATCGTTCACCCAAGGGGGATTGACATGGGGCAGGCTCGGACCATCTGCTTGGTGGGGCATTCCAGTTGCGGGAAGACCGCCCTTGCCTCCGCGCTGTTGACGCGCGCAGGCTCTAAAGAGCAGATCACGCTGGACGCGTCGCAGGAAGAGAAGGAGCGAGGGCATACGCTCGACATGGGGTTCGGCGCGTTCCAGACGGACGGTGCCACGATCACTCTCCTCGATACACCGGGCGGCGACGAGTTTGTTGAGGAGATGTACAAGGGAATCCCCGTCGCCGACTTGGTGCTCCTCGTGGTGAACGCGGAGAAGGCGGTCGAGGTCGTCACGGAGCGGGCGTGGGACCTCTCGGCCGGCGCGCAGCGTCCGACGATCGTTCTCGTCAACCAGATGGATAAGGAGAATGCCGACTTCGAGAAAGCGGTGGCCGATCTGCGCAGCCGTTTCGACGCCAAGTTGGTTCCGATTCAGATGCCGATCCGAACGGGAGGGTCGTTCACCGGCATCGTCGACCTCGTGTCGAACCGCCTCGTCCACTTCGCCGAAAAAGCGAAGAAGGAGATCCCCGGCGATCTTGTCGAGGAGGTCGAGGCGGCCCGGAATGCGCTCCTCGAGGAGGTCTCGACCGCGGACGACGAGTTGATGATGAAGTTCCTCGATGAAGCCCCGATCAGCGAATCCGAGATCACGCGGGCGCTCGTGCAAGGCGTCGCGAGCGGCGCCGTCGTCCCCGTGCTGTGCTCTTCCGTCACCGAGGGGAAGGGGCTGGACCAGCTGACGAAGGCTCTCGTCGCCTACGTGGCTCCAAAGGCGGGAGATCCGAGCGCGCCGTGCCGCGTTGTGGCGTTCAACCTGGCCAGCGATCCGTACCTCGGCCGGCTCTCCTTCGTGCGCGTTCTGGAAGGGACGATTCAGGAAGGGAAGGGGCTCGTGGACGTCGTGTCCGGAGCCAAAGTCGACGTGCGTGACCTCTACGCTCTCGAGGGGACGAAGCAGAAGCGCGTTCCGCAGGCGGGGCCGGGCGAGATCGTCGCCATCGCCAAGGCGGAGCACATTCTCCTCGGCGCGACGCTCGGCCTGACCCAGGGCGGCGACGTGTTCTCGATGCTGGAGTTCCCGAGGCCGGTCTTCTCACGGACGATCGTCCCGAAGAGCCAGGCTGACGTCGACAAGATGGGTGCCGCGCTGAAAGAGATCGCAGCGACGAAGGCCACGATCATCGTGGAGCGCGATCCCGTGACGAAGGAACTGACCCTGCACGGGATGGGCGACGTGCACTTGTCCGTGTTCATCGAGCGGTTGAAGAACCGCTACAACGTCTCGCTCGAGACCCGCCAGCCGCGGATTCCGTACAAAGAGACGATTCGGAAGAAGGCCGAGGCGAAGTACCGCCACAAGAAGCAGACCGGCGGACGGGGCCAGTTCGGCGAGGTGTACCTGCGCCTGGAGCCGTACAAGGGCGAAGGGGGATTCAAGTTCGTCGACGAGATCAAGGGGGCCGCGATCCCCGGCCAGTACGTGCCCGGCGTTGAGAAAGGCGTTCTCGAGGCCATCGAGCAGGGAAGCTTGGCGAAATTCCCCGTCACCGACGTCCTCGTGGCGGTCTTCGATGGGAGTTTCCACCCGGTGGACTCGTCGGAACTCGCGTTCAAGCTCGCGGCGAGAGGGGCGTTCCGCGAGGCGTTCGACAACGCGGAGCCGTGTCTGCTCGAGCCGATCATGGCCGTGAGGGTGCGCGTCCCCGAGGAGTACATGGGAGACATCATCAGCGACATGAATGGGCGCCGCGGGCGCATTCTCGGGATGGAGCCGGCGGGGACGACGACGGTCATCGTCGCCGAGGCACCGCTCGCCGAACTCCTGAACTACGCGCTGGATCTCAAGTCGCGCACGCAGGGACGGGCGACGTTCAGCATGGACTTCGCCCGGTACCAGCAGGTTCCTGGAAACATCCAGGAGAAAGTCGTCGCCCAGGCCCAGACCGAGCAGGAATGAACGTCGGGATCCACATGCAGCGGGACGCCGTGACCGCCCTCCCTTCGACCACGGCCGAAACGGTCCTCAAGCTGATGGATGAGCATGGGTTCGGCGTGCTTCTCGTGACGTCCGAGGACGGTAGCCTGCGGGGCTTCATCACGCGCGGGTCGCTCAAGGGAGTGCAGGACGGCCAGACCCCAATCGAGTCGATCGCCCACCCGGTGAGGTTCTCGGTATCGCCCACGGACACGCTGGAGAAGGCGACGCTGATCATGCTCGAGAACCGCCTGGTTCTCCTGCCGGTCACCGAGGGGGATCGCTTGGTCGGCGTGATCACGCAGAGCGCCGTGCTGCGGGGGCTTGCGGACGCCCTCGGGATCGGGCTTGAGGGGACCCGGATGGAGCTGCGGCTCCGCGCGGGCTCGGAAGAGCTGTACCGGGTTCTCGAGGTTCTTCGAGCTCATCAGATCCACATCGTCAGCATGGCGAACGGGATGGCAAATGGCGAACGCCGAGACGTCATCCTGCGAGTGCAGGGGATCGGAGACCGGGAGCAGCTCCGCGCCGAGCTCGAGCAGCGCCTCGATCGCGAGCCGCAACCCCCTTCGGATGAGCCGACGGGTTGCGACGACTGACGCGGCGGACCCGTGCCTGCAGAACGCCGGGCGAGAGTTCTTGACGGGGCGAAGCGGGTTTCGTACAATCCCGGCCGACTCGAGCAAGCTGCCAGCGTAGCTCAACCGGCAGAGCAACTGACTTGTAATCAGTAGGTTGCCAGTTCGATTCTGGCCGCTGGCTCTTGTCGATCGTTCGGAGGGGTACCGAAGCGGCCAAACGGGGCGGACTGTAAATCCGTTGGCGTATGCCTACGGGGGTTCGAATCCCTCCCCCTCCACTTGAGTTGGAAGCACCGTGGGTTTGGGGTACACTCCGAACCCGGCGGAGTTGGACGTGCCCGTGTGGCTCAGGAGGTAGAGCACCCCCTTGGTAAGGGGGAGGTCGCCGGTTCGACTCCGGCCGCGGGCTCATGCTCGCGGCGGACGCTTTTCCATTCATCGGACGGAAGATCGTCGAACCTAGTCGCTGAGGAGGTCTAAGGAATGGCGAAGGAAGCATTTGCAAGGAACAAGCCTCACCTGAACATCGGAACGATCGGCCATATTGACCATGGCAAGACGACGCTTACGTCGGCGATCACCAAGGTGCTGGCGTCCAAGGGGTTGGCTCAGGAGCGATCGTACGATCAGGTGGCGAAGGCTGACGCTAAGCTGTTCCGACGCGACGCGACGAAGATTCTGACGGTCAACGTCGCTCACGTGGAGTACGAAACGGAAACGCGCCACTACGCCCACATCGACTGCCCGGGGCACGCCGACTACATCAAGAACATGATCACCGGCGCCGCGCAGATGGACGGCGCGATTCTCGTCGTATCGGCCGTGGACGGCCCGATGCCGCAGACGCGAGAGCACGTGCTCCTGGCGCGCCAGGTCAACGTTCCGGCGATCGTCGTCTTCCTGAACAAGGTCGACCAGGTCGATGACCCGGAACTGATCGACCTGATCGAGATGGAGATCCGGGATCTTCTGTCGAAGTATGAGTTCCCCGGCGACGAGACGCCGATCATCCGCGGTTCGGCCCTGTTGGCGATGCAGGCGGACAGCGCGGACTCGCCGAATGCGAAGCCGGTCTTCGACCTCATGGCGGCGGTGGACTCATTCATCCCGCTGCCGGATCGCGACGAGGACAAACCCTTCCTGATGTCGATCGAGGACGTGTTCTCGATCAAGGGGCGTGGCACGGTCGTCACCGGGCGCGTCGATCGCGGGAAGATCACCCCGGGGATGGAAGTGGAGATCGTCGGAATTCACGATCAGATTGAGAAGACCGTCGCGACGAGCCTGGAGATGTTCAACAAGACGCTCGAGTACGCGATCGCAGGCGACAACGTTGGAATCCTCCTCCGCGGCATCGACAAGGATCAGGTCGAGCGCGGGCAGGTCCTGGCGGCGCCGAAGACGATCACCCCGCACACCAAGTTCGAGGGTTCGATCTACGTCCTGACCCGAGACGAAGGCGGCCGGCAGAAACCGTTCTTCACCGGGTATCGGCCGCAGTTCTTCTTCCGCACGACGGACATCACGGGCACCGTGATCCTGCCCGAGGGCGTGGAGATGGTCATGCCCGGCGACAACGTGGTCTTCACGGGCGAGTTGATGCACCACGTCGCGATGGATGTGGGGCTCCGGTTCG
Organism: Candidatus Bipolaricaulis sp.; assembly: GCA_028707055.1. Lineage (GTDB taxonomy): Bacteria > Bipolaricaulota > Bipolaricaulia > UBA7950 > UBA9294 > JAPLGD01. The sequence continues at coordinate 10,455 of JAQTVA010000021.1, forward strand.
CGATCCGCGAGGGTGGAAAGACGATCGGCGCCGGCGTCGTGGCAAAGATCCTCGAGTAGGCTCAAGAGAGGGATTGGCAGATGGCAAAGAAGGGCGAAGCGGTCGTCCACGTCACGTTGGCGTGCAGCGAGTGCGGGCGGCGGAATTACCACACAAAGAAGAACAAGGCCACCGCTCGAGGCAAGCTTGAGCTGAACAAGTACTGCAAGTGGGACCGCAAGCACACGCCCCACAAGGAGGTCTAGCCCCGGCGGCCGGACAGACCCATGGGGGACCCGTGCCGGGGCCGGACGAGCACAGGCCCGTAGCTCAATTGGCAGAGCATCCGACTCCAAATCGGAAGGTCGGGGGTTCGAGCCCCTCCGGGCCTGCAAGGGTGATCTCTAGGCGAGGAGACGTTGATGATCGAGCGGATGGTGAACTACCTCAAAGGAGTGCGACAGGAAGTCGGGCGCGTGAGTTGGCCGACGCGCACTGAGGTCATTTCGCTGACGGCGCTCATCCTGTTGCTGACCGTGATCCTTACGGTCTACATCTGGGGCGTTGACGGCGCAATCGGTCTCGTTCTTCGGTACGTCTTCCAGATCCGGGCGGCGTAAGCCCGATCCCAACCATTATGCGGCTGAAGAAGTGGTACGCGATCCAGACCTATGCGGGGTCCGAGTTGAAGGTCAAGGATGACCTCAACGATCGGATCCGCAAGCGCGCTTGGGAGCGGGCGGTGGAGTCCTTCAAGGTCGAGGGCGAGGAGACGTTCTTCCTCGTTCCGGTCGAGGAGGTCATCACGTCGCGCAGCCGGCGCGGATCGGCGACCGAGTACCGCATCCCGTACGACTACGATCTCGTCGCGAAGCCGAACGAGCGCATCCAGCGCGGCGACCCGCTCGCCCGCAAGCCCGAGCGGCACATCGAAGAGCCCGCCAAGATCACCGACGTCGAGTTGCTCCAGCGAGTGATCATCGAGCTGACGAACCGAAACGAGGAGACGTACCTCGTCCCCGCCGACAAACACGTCCGACGCGACATCCGAGTCGGAGAGAAGATCCGCAACGGCGTACCGTTGACGACGGACAGCGACGAGCGATTCGTGATCGCCAACCGAGGAACCGTGGTGCTGCGCGACAAGGTCCGTCGCGTGACGTTCGAGCATCCGGACGGCAAGGAGAAGAAGCGGCTGATCTCGGAGAAGTACGTCGCGCGGATCCGCAACGGGATGTCCCTCGACGCGGGCGACAAGATCGAGGGCGAGGAGGTCATCCCCAGCCGCGCTTCGGGCCTGCTCAAGGTCAAGGAGTACAAAGACAAGCGCGTCGTGACGATCCAAAGGATCGAGAAGCGGCGCCTCTTCCCAGGGTACGTGTTCGGCCGCCTGGGCTTGGAAGACGAGCAGATGATGGAGCTGATCGAGGGGATCAAGGGCGCGGTGCGCTACGTCGGCTCCAAGTTCAAGCCGATGCCGATCGAGGGCCCGGAGATGAAGCTGATCAAGCGGAAGGCCGGTCTCCTCGCGGTTCCAACGGCCGCGACAGCGGCGGCGGCCGCGGCAACCGGCGAGCCCAAGATCGAGATCGACTTCACCGTCGGCGAGGTCGTCGAGATCGTCGAAGGCCCGTTCGCCGACTTCACCGGCGAGATCAAGGAAATCGACAAGGATGCTGAGGAAATCACAGTGATGGTCAAGATCTTCGGCCGCGAGACGCCCGTGCGCCTCGGGTTCGAGGGGATCGAGAAGTTGTAGTCAAGAGACGAGGAAAGGGGAGGAGGTCGTATGGCACGAACTGCCATTGCGAAGATCACGTTGCAGATCCCGGCTGGCCAAGCCACGCCGGCGCCTCCGGTCGGACCCGCGCTCGGCGAGCACAAGCTCAACATCATGGACTTCTGCAAGAAGTTCAATGAGGCCACGAAGGGCGAAACGCCCGGGATCATCATCCCGGTCATCATCTCCGTGTACATGGGGAGCAAGTTCGACTTCGTGCTGAAGCAGCCGCCGGCCGCGGTGCTGATCAAGATGGCCGCGGGGATCCAGACGGGATCCGGTCAACCGAACCTGAACAAAGTGGCCCGCATCACGCGGGAACAGGTTCGCCGGATTGCCGAGCGCAAGCTCCCGGATCTGAACACGTACAAGCTCGAGTCCGCGATGAAGATCATCGAGGGCACGGCTCGGAACATGGGAGTCGAGGTGGTGGACGGGTGAAACGGAGCAAACGCTACACCGGAGTGTCCACGCTCGTTGAACCTCGCGCCACGTACGGACTGGACGACGCCATGGCCAAGCTGAAGGCCTCGGCGACGGCCAAGTTCGACGAGACCGCGGAGGTTTCGGTGGTGCTCGGCATCAAGTCGAGCCAGACGATCGTCCGCGGAACCTGCAATCTGCCCCACGGGACCGGGAAGACGGTCCGCATCCTGGCGTTCGCCAAGGGAGACTCGATTGCCGAGGCCGAGAAGGCCGGAGCCGACTACGTCGGCGGCGACGACCTGGCGAAGAAGATCCAGGAGGGCTGGTTTGACTTCGATAAGGTCGTCGCGACCCCGGACATGATGCCTGTCGTCGGAAAGCTGGGCAAGGTCCTGGGTCCGCGTGGGTTGATGCCGAGCCCGAAGACCGGCACGGTGACGAAAGACATCGGCCAGGTGATCGGGGAACTGAAGAAGGGCATGGTCGAGTTCCGCTCGGACCGGACCGGTGTCGTTCACTCCGTGTTCGGCAAGGCCTCGTTCGACGCGACCGCGTTGAAAGAGAACCTCATCGCCGTGATTCGCGGCGTGGCGGAGCGGAAGCCTGAAGAGGGTGTCAAGGGGCGCTACATTCGAAAGGTGAGCGTCGCCTCGACCATGGGCCCGGGAATCACCATCGACCTGAGCGAAGTGACCGCGGTCACGGAAGCTGTCGAGTAGGAGCGCGAGATGCCGACCCAGGGAAAGATCGAGGAAGTCGCTCGACTGAAGGAGAAGTTCGAGAAGGCAGTCTCGTTGGTGCTCGCCGACTACCGCGGCCTGACGGCCAATGAGATGGTGGAGCTTCGCGAGAAGTTCACCAAGCAGGGGCTGGACTACCGCGTCGTCAAAGACACGCTGGCGAAGATCGCGGCCAAGGAAGCTGGGATCGGGGACCTCTCCGACCTTTTCTCCGGCCCGATCAGCGTCGCGATCGGCTACGACGACCCGGGGGTGGCCTTCAAGATCTCCGACGAGTGCCGGCGGACGTACGCGCCGAGATACCAGCTCAAGGGTGGTGTCTTCGAAGGGGCTGTCGTTGCGGAGAAGGACGTCGTGAGGTACGCGACGCTCCCGTCGAGAGAGCAGTTGCTGGCGAAGCTGGCGATGCTCCTCAAGAGCCCGATGCGCGCGCTCGCCGTGGTGCTACAGGCCAAGATCCGCGAGTTGGCGATCGTCCTGAATGAAGTGAAGAAGCAGCGCGAGGAACAGAAAGAGGAGGCATAAGCGATGGCGAAGCAGGACATCCTCCAGCAGATAGAGGAGATGTCGGTCAAGGATCTGGCCGAGCTCGTCGAGATGATCGAGGAGCGGTTCGGGGTCTCGGCGGCGATGGCCGCGCCCGTGGCCGTAGCGATGGCCCCCGCCGCCGGTGGCGGAGAGGCTGGGGCTGCGCCGAAGGCCGAGACGTACAAGGTCATCATGAAGAGCGCCGGGCAGAAGAAGATCCAGGTCATCAAGGAGATCAAGGACATCACCGGCCTGGGGCTCAAGGAGTGCAAAGAGCTGGCCGACAAGGTTCCGGCGACGATCAAGGAAAACGTGAGCCCGGACGAAGCGACGAGCATCAAGGAGAAGCTGGAGGCGGCTGGGGCTGAGATCGAATTGGAGTAACCTC
>JAQTVA010000167.1 GCA_028707055.1 Candidatus Bipolaricaulis sp.
CATCGGGCGGCTCGTCGACGGCCTCACGAACGCCGACCGGGTCTTGTGTCTTCTCTCGGGCGGCGGGTCGTCACTGGTTGCGGCGCCGATCGACGGCGTGGGCCTCGCCGACCTCCGCCGAGCGTTCGAGCTTCTGCTCGAGAGCGGCGCCGCGATCAACGAGGTGAACATCGTCCGACGGCACTTGATGAGGCTCTCCGGGGGGCGGCTGGCGCGCCGAATCCCCGGGCGGATCACGACGCTGGCGCTGTCCGATGTGCCCGGCGACCGGCCGGAGGCGATCGCTTCCGGGCCTACCGTTCCCGACCCGACCACGTTCGAGGACGCACGTGAGGTGTTGGTTCGCCACGGTCTGTGGACAAAGGTTCCGGCAGCGGTACGGCGCGCGGTGGAACGGGGAACTCACGCCGCGTCGGACGAGACGCCGAAGCCCGGGGATCCTGCGTTCGCGGGAGCCGAGTTCCTCGTCGTCGGGTCCGGAAGGGCGTTCCTCGATGCCGCGGCGTCGAGGGCGGTGCAGAAGGGAGCGTCGGTCGTGCGCCGGGCGGAGGCCATCGCAGGCGAGGCGTGCGTCGTGGGCGCGGGGATCGGTCGCGAGCTGAGCCGCCTGGCGGAGGCCGTGACCGTGCCGACGGCGTGGCTTGGCGCGGGCGAGACGACGGTGACGGTGCGCGGGCCCGGAACCGGCGGACGGAACCAGGAAGCTGCGCTCGCGGCGGCGCTCGAGCTGGAGGGGAAGCCGTACGCGGCGGTGGCGTTCTTCGCAACCGACGGCGTCGACGGTCCGACGGATGCGGCGGGCGCGCTCGTCGACGGAGGCACCGCCCGGCGGATCCGCGAGGCAGGCCTCGATGGGCACGCGGCGTTGGCGGCGAACGACAGCCACTCGGCGCTGTGCGCCAGCGAGGATCTCCTCATCCGCGGACCGACCGGAACGAACGTCGCCGACGTCGTCGTCGGATTCCTCGTCCCTCGCTAGATGCGGATCGTCTTCCAGGTGCCGCGGCGAAACTGGGTCGCCATGATCGTGGCGAGCGCGAGCCAGTAGGCGTACTCGGCGGTCCACGCGCCGACGAGCCCGAGCCTCGATCGCAGCCCGAGGAAGAAGGCGAGGGGCAGGTAGAGCCCAAGGCATACGACGAGCTCCACGGCGAGCGTGAACCGTGTGTTTCCCGCGCCTTGGAGGGTTTGGGACAGCACGAGGGCGACGCCGGCGAGCGCCTGCACGAAGCCAAGGTAGAAGAGCGGCGTCCGCCCGACGGCGATGACCGCCGGATCAGACGTGTAGATGCGGAACATCCACTGCGGCGCAGCGATGAACACGATGCCTACGGCGCCCATCACGTAGGCGGCGAGCTTCACGGCCTCGGACGCCAGGCGCTCCGCGTCCTCGGGCCGACGGGCTCCGAGGCTCTGTCCGACCAGCGCGGCGCTCGCCGTCCCCATCCCGACGGCGAGCATGATCGACAGAGAGTAGATCGAGCGCATCACGTTCGTCGCCGCGAGCTCCAGGGTCCCGATTCGACTGGTGACGAGGAAGAAGGCGAACCAGCTTCCGTGCGACAGGGCTCGCTGCGCGTGGACCGGCAGCGACAGCCGGAAGAGGGGGCGGATCCACCGTCCGACGGAGCGCGGAGCGCGGTACGGAGCGTACGTCCGGCGGTACTCCGGGAGGAGCGTGATGACGACGTAGTAGGCGACGCCTACGGCAATGGCGACGTTCGTCGCGATCGCCGCCCCCGCCACGCCGAGCGTGGGGAAGCCGCCCCGTCCAAAGATGAGCAGGTAGTCGAGCGTGATGTTGACGGCGGTGACGAGGATGGAGCTGACCAACTGGTGACGCGTTCGGCCGATCCCGGCGAAGAAGGCGGCATACACCCAGGACAGGAAAGAAAACGCCGCACCGAAGAATCGGTTGTGAAGGTACACGCCGCCGAGTGCCGCAACCTCGGGGTCGGGGGAGAGGAGGGGGGCGGAGAACCGCGCAATCCACGGCGCCGCCGCGACGAAGGGGATGCCGAAGAGGATAGCGACGGCGAGCCCCGAGCGCAGTACCTCGCCGCACTTCCGGGGGTCCTGTTCTCCGAAGCGCCGCGCGACGAGGGCCTGGACGCCGACGGACATCCCGCCGAGCGCGTAGAGGACAGCGAAGACCAGGACCCCGGCAACTCCGGTTGCGGCCAGCGCCACCGCGCCGAGGCGGCCGACCATGGCCGTGTCGACGACGCTCAACAGGGTGTAGGAGAGCGATCCGAGGACGACGGGGGTCGCCAGGGCGAGGACGCGGCGCGACGCGTCGCGGTGCAGTGCGAACGGGCGCAGAAACCGCAGAGTCCTCATCCTCCCTCCGGTCTCGGAAGCGCGGCCACGGGCCGTTCGAGCTGGATGATCACGACGCCGAGCACGGCGAGGGCGGTTCCAGCGATCTTCGGCAGCGTCAGAGGGACAGCGAACAGCGCCGCCTCGGCGATGACGGTCACGATGGGAACGAGATTGACGGACACCGACACGCCCGTGGCGGAGAGGCGGGCGAGGGCGTAGTTCATCGCCAGGAAGGCCACGGCGGAGCAGAAGACCGCGAGGAACAGGAACTCCCACCAGCCGACGGCGGAGACCTTCGGGATCCACGAGAAGCCGTCGACGGCGGCGAGCGGTCCGAAGACGACGAGCGACAGGAGCGACTGGTAGAACGTCAGTTGGAGCGGCGTAATCCTACGGAGAGCCTCCTTGAGGAAGACCGTCTGGACGGCGGCGCAGGCCACGGCGCCGAGCACGAGGAGGTCGCCGGCGAGGCTGGCGCCCGCCTCGCCGGCGGAGGAGTCGACGAGGAAGACGATGCCGAGGAAGCCGAGGGCGATCCCGAGCGTGCGTCGCCAGGTGACCCGCTCCTGACGGCGCACGAAGGCGATGAGGTACACGCCGATCGGGATCGTCGCGATGAGGATCGACACGTGGCTGGCCTGGGTGAGCGCGACGCCGTACGTCTCGAACAGGTAGTAGCCAACCGGACTCAGGAGTGCGAGCCCCGCGAGGAGGGCAAGATCCCGGCGGCGGATGCGCAACGCGCGGCCGGCGAGCGCCAGGACGCCGAGGAAGACGGAGGCGACCGCGAAGCGGGCGAACAAGAGCGAGTGCACAGGGACGACGGGGAGAAGCTCCTTCGTGGCGAGGAACGAGAAGCCCCAGATCAGCATCGAGCTGACAAGCGCGGCGTAGGCTCGGATCGGGTGCTGCGCGGACATCGTCGTTCCCCTCCCGCCTCGCGGTGGGGTCCGAATCGCTCGGCGCCGCGGGGACAGCGTATGATGACGGACCGCGGGGATGGGAACAAGGACTGCGGCGCAAGCGTGGACGGCGCCGCAAACGGACGGAGCGGCAAGCGCGTACGGCGGGCCGCGTGCGGGCAGCAAACGCGGACGACGCGCGGGGCGATTGGATCTCGACCGTGGGATGGGCTACAACCGCGCTCTGCGGGAC
>JAQTVA010000168.1 GCA_028707055.1 Candidatus Bipolaricaulis sp.
GCCCCGCTCGCAACGCGAAGTAACGTGCAATACAGACCAGAACGATCTTCTCTGTTACAGTTCGGCGGGATCAGCGAACCCGGTGGGGAGGAGTGGGATGCACATCCGAGGGAAAGAGACAGGTCTGCGCCGTGTGCGGCTTCTGTTGGCCACGTTGGGCGTGCTTTGCGTCGTCGGCGCGGTGGCGCTGGGGCAGAGCACCGAAGCCCCGGTGGAGGTCACGCGGCACATCACGACCGTCTACGCGGTCCCCGACAGCCGCTTCGTGGTCGCGCTACACCTCGAGGCGACGCAGGATCTTGCCGGCGTCGGCATACACGAGACTCTCCCTCGTGGATGGACCCTCCACCCGCTCGACAACGCCGGCGCGGCGTTCAAGCGAGCCGAGGGCGCGTGGGTGTGGAGCGAGACGATCCGCGCCGGAAGCTCGCGACACCTCATCTACGAAGTCGTAATCCCCGGCGCCAAAGAGCTTTCTTCCCATCCGCTGCCGGCGTGCTTTGCGATCGAGGGGACGGTCCAGGTCATGACTCCCCGCCTGGAGATCCCGATCGTCGGTGACTCGACGCTCGAAGTGAGCCTGGCGCTGCCCGTCCTGAGCGCCGTCGCCCACCTCGTGCCGCAGACGAAGGAGTCGCCCGATGCAGTCGACCTGCGCCTTTCCGAGAGCGTGACGTGGAAGCAGCTGGCGCGCGCGATCGAGCTGTGGCAAGAAGGAAGTCCGGTGCCGGGCACCGGCGGCGCGACCGTCACCCTCGCGATCCTGGAGAAGCTCGTCGCTCACTACGAGACGTGCACGGCCGTCGATCAGCCGCTTCCGCTCGGTGACGACCCGGGGCTGTCCGCGGTGCGAACGATCAGCTCGTTCCTCCCTTGTGACAGCGTGCTGCTCCGAGAAGGATGCCGCGATCCCGGACCGAACGCGCGCCGGTTCGCGGTGACTGTCGCCATCACCGCCGCCCGTGACGCCTACGGCGTCGGGCTGAAGGAGTGGGTCCCGGCCGGCTGGCGGGTGACCGCGGTGCGCCACGACGGCCTTGCATTCCGCGCCGCGACCACGGAGTGGATCTACCCGAAGCGGTTGGGCGCCGGCGAGACGCTGCAGGTCATCTACGAGGTCGAGGTGGTGTCGTCCTCGGCCGCCTCCAATCTCGACAGCAGCGGCTGCTGCGGCCAGGAGGGCACCGTCGACGGACGCATCTCGAGCGCCCTGGGGTGCGGAGCGTGGGACGTCACGGGCGAGACGGCCGTCCGCGTGTTGGACTGCCTGCCCATCATCCTGGTCATCTCGCGCTGGGACGTGGAGAGGGACGCGTTCGGCGTCACGCTGTCCGATTTCATCACCTTCGCGCACGTCCAGCGAGCGGTCGCCTTCTGGTTGGAGGGTACGCCGGTTCCGCACACGTGTGGGTACGCGATCGGCTACGAGACGCTGAAGGCCATCGTCGCCCACTGGCTCACGCACACCCCGCCCACGGGAACGCTCCCCGACACGCCTCCGGGACCGTGCGTCGGCGACCCCGGGTGCTACGTGCCCTCGGACTCCTGTGCGTGGATCTGCGAGATGCGCGAACGGCAGATGGCCCCCGACGCCGCCGAGTATGTGGGCGCTCCGCCGTCGCGGGCGCCGATCGTCGACGCGGGACCGGATCGCGATCTGACGTGCCTGATCCGGAGCGTGACGCTCAACGGCACGGCCGCGCAGGGAACCCCGCCGTATCGCTACGAGTGGTTCGGTCCCCAGGGCGAGAGGATCGCAGAGTCGCTCTCGGTCGAGGTTCGCGATCCGGGAACGTACATGCTGGTCGTCACGAGCGCGGGCGGATGCCAGGGCGCTGACACCGTTGTGGTCAGGGAGGACACCGCTCTGCCAACCGTCAACGCGTCGGCCGACCGATCGCTGTCCTGCGCACACCGCGAGGTCATCCTGACTGCGGAGATCACGGGCGGAAGGCCGCTGTACGCCGTGGAGTGGACCGGGCCGAGAGGAAGAGCGATCGGGCGGACAATGCAGGTCGTGGCCCGTGAGCCGGGAACCTACACGGTCCGCGTGACCGGCGCCAACGGCTGCGCCGCCATCGACACGGTAGACGTGATCGAGGACGTAGCACAGCCCACCGTCGACGCCACCGCCGCGGGGTCCCTCAATTGCCGCGTCCGTCAGGTCATTGTGAAGGCCTCCGTCCATGGCGGCACAGCCCCCTACGCCTGCGAGTGGCGAAACGAGGCGGGGACCCTCGTCGGAACCGAGAGCGAGATCGCCGTCGACGCCGGGGGCACGTACGAAGTGACGGTGACCGGCGCCAACGGCTGCTCCGCCCGTGACACCGTCATCGTGGCGGAAGACGCCTCGCCGCCGACGGTCGACGCCAGCGCCGATCGGACCCTCGATTGCCGCGTGGATCAAGTCATCGTCTCCGCCGCCGTGAGCGGAGGCACGCCACCGTACACATACGAGTGGCGGAACGCCGCGGACGCCGTCGTCGGCACGGGAGACAAGATCGCCGTCGGCGTAACCGATACGTACACCGTAACCGTGGTCGGCGCCAACGGCTGTTCCGCCAAGGACACGGTCGTTGTCGTAGACGACAAGGCCGCTCCGACGCTCGATGCCGGCCCCGACCGCTCCCTCGACTGCCAAACGCGGACGATCACGCTGAAGGCGAACGTTTCGGGCGGGAACCCGCCGTTCTCGTACGAGTGGCGGGCGGCCGACGGTGCCGTCGTCGGAACAAAGGACGAATGCGCCGTCTCGTCGGGTGGCACGTACACGGCGACCGTTACCGGAGCGAACGGCTGCTCCGCGACCGACGCGGTGAGCGTGGTTGTCGATGCGTCGCCGCCGATGGTCGATGCCGGCCCCGATCGATCTCTTGACTGCCGGGTCCGTCAGGTCACCGTCGAGGCTGCCGTCAGCGGCGGCACGGCGCCGTTCTCCTATGAGTGGCGAAACGCCGCGGGCGCCCTTGTCGGGAGAGAGCGGACGTTGACTCTCGACACGGCAGACGCGTACACCGTCACCGTGACCGGCGCCAACGGCTGCTCGTGCGACGACACGGTCCGGGTGACCGAGGACGTGGAGGCGCCGGTCGCCCAGGCGACCGTGGAACGGCCGCTCACCTGCGCGAACCCCGAGACCACGCTCTCCGCCGGCGTAACCGGCGGCCGGCCGCCGTACATCGTGGAGTGGAGGAACCCCGACGGCGCCCTGATCGGCGAGACGATGAAGATCACGGCCACGCTGCCGGGTACCTACACCGTGTCCGTGACCGGAGCCAACGGCTGCTCGGCAAGCGCCGCCGTGACCGTGGTCCGGGACATGGAGCCGCCGCTCGTCGGTGTGACGGCAAACCGTGCGCTCACGTGCGCGGATTCCGAAGTCACGCTCACCGCCGCCGTGACGGAAGGCCGACCTCCGTACACGATCGAGTGGCAGAACGCGCTCGGGGCACCCATC
>JAQTVA010000169.1 GCA_028707055.1 Candidatus Bipolaricaulis sp.
TAGGCGATGTGCTCCACGTCGAGCTGGTTGTGCTTGTATCGCGTGAGGAGGTCCTGGGCTTCGCGGAACAGCTCTTGGGTCCCCTCCGTCATCTTGTCGAATCGAATCATGACTCTCACCTCGTTTAGCAGTCACAAGACGTAACTGCTAACGCAGTGTAGACAATGCCTCGCGGGAAGTCAAGTGCGCGACAGAAGCGGACTACCGCAACGCCTTCAGGACCATGTTCGCCGCGGCGTACAGGAGGACGAGGCCGAACAGCTGGCGGAGGCGGCGGCGAGGGATACGGTCGCCGATCATCGGTCCGAACTGGGCTCCGATCACGGTCCCGATGACCAGCGGGAGAGCAAGCCCGAAGAGGACGTTTCCCTGGGTGAAGTGCGTGAAGGCCCCGAATGTCGCAGACGGGACCATGACGAACAGGCTCGTGGCGATCGCCGGGAGGATGTCGAGGCCGAGGAAGAGGGCGAGCGACGGGACCATGATCGTCCCGCTCCCGATCCCGAGCAGGCCCGAGGCGAGCCCCGCGACGAGGCCGATGGCCGCGCCGACCAGATAGAGCCGGGAGCCCGTCGCGCGCTCCTCCCGCGCGTGTCCGATCTCACTCGTCGTCTTCCCGCGCAGCATCATGACAATCGGATAGAGGAGAAGCGCCGCGAAGCCGATCGCCAGCCAGCGGGACTCGATCACCGTGGTCAGTCGCGCCCCCGCCCACGCCCCGAGAAGGCTCGCGGGCATCAGGCTGAGGCCGATGCGGTACTCGATCACGCGGCGGCGGGCGTAGGCGATCGACGCGGAGATGCTTGTCAGGACGATCGTCGCCAGGCTCGTGCCGGCGGCCGCCTGGACGGTTTCGACCCATCCCGAGAGCGTGAGGAGCGGCACGATGAAGATCCCGCCGCCGACGCCGAGGAGGCTCGACAGCGTGCCGATCCCGAGGCCGGCGAAGAGGAGCGGAAGGAACGTCGCGAGCGTGATGGTCATGACGCGACTATACGCCACGAGGCTGGGAAGGTCATGGGCGCGGGCGCTGGCGCAAACGGACGACGTGCGCTGGCGCAAACGGACTGCGTGCGCGGCGCAAACGTGGACTCATGGCGCGGGCGCAAACGGACGATGTGCGCGGGCGCAAACGTGGATGGTGCGGCAAACGCGCACGGCGGGCCGCGGGCGTGGCGTACGGGGGCGCTCGGTGGACGGTCCGCTGGACGTGCGGTAGAGTCGAGCGAGTTCTGAGCCCCGGGAGGATCACCCACCATGCACACGCCGACTCGCGCGGAAGCCTACGGTCTCTTGACCGAGTACAACGACCAGGATGGACTGATCAAACACGCGCTTGCCGTGGAGGCCGTGATGCGGCACGCGGCGCGGCAGCGGGGCGGCGACGAGGACACATGGGGGATCGTTGGACTCGTGCACGACCTCGACTACGGGCGCTTCCCGGAGCAGCACTGTGCGATGACGGCGCAGATCCTGCGGGAGCGCGACTGGCCGGAGGAGCTCGTGCGCGCCGTCGTTTCGCACGGATGGGGGCTGTGCTCGGACGTCGAGCCGGTGACGGAGATGGAGAAGGTGCTGTACGCCGTCGACGAGCTGTGCGGCCTCGTCACCGCCGCCGTCTTGGTCCGCCCCTCGAAGAGCCTTCATGACCTCGAGGTGAAGTCGCTGAAGAAGAAGTGGAAGGATAAGGGCTTCGCCGCGGGGGCGAACCGCGACGTGATCGAGAAAGGGGCAACGTTGCTCGGGATCAGCGTTGAGGACCTGATGGCGGAAGCGATCGCCGGGATGCGCGAGGCCGCCGCAGCCCTCGGCCTCGACGGGTCGATGTCGGGTCCTACGCAAGGAGGAGAGCGTGGCGAATCCGAGGCTTGAGGTGGGACGGTGGTCGCTCGCCGATCTGGTTTCGGCGAGTTCGGGGCCGGCGATGGAGAAGGTCTTCGCGGACCTCGAGAAAGCCGTGTCCGCCATCGAAGCGTGGCGAGGCCGGCTCGACGCGGCGATGCCTGCGGAGTCGTTCGCTGCGCTCGCTCGCGACCTCGAGCGCGCGATCTACCTCGAGGCCACGCTGCGCGGCTATGCGGCGCTCTGGTTCTCCGAGCAGAACAGCGATGCCGGCGCGCTGTCGCTCCGGCAGCGGGTCGACGCTTGCCTGGCGGACGCGCAGAACCGCGTGCTGTTCGTCGAGCTGTGGTGGAAGTCCCTCGACGCGGCGAACGCGCGGCGCCTCCTCCCCGCGTCCGGGGATGCCGCCTACTACTTCGAGAGCCTGCGCCGCTTCGCACCGTACACCCTCGCCGAGCCGGTGGAACAGGCAATCAACATCAAAGACGTGAACGGCATCCGCGGCATCACGACGGTCTATGACATGATCACGAACGGGTTCACGTATGAGATGACGGTTGACGGCGAAGCGAAGACGATGACTCGGTCGGAGCTCATGGTGTACACCCGCGACGCGGACGCGGCGAAGCGCGCCGCCGCCTACGAGGCGTTCTTCCGGGTGTTCGTGGCGAACAAGGACATCCTCGCGCAGCTGTACCAGTACACGGCCGGCGACTGGCATGGGGAGAACATCGGGCTTCGTGGGATGACGTCTCCGCTTGCGGCGCGAAACCTCGCGAACGACATTCCCGACGACGTGGTCGACGCGCTCCTCGACGTGTGTCGCGAGAACGCCGGCGTCTTCCAGCGGTTCTTCCGTCTGAAGGCGAAGTGGATCGGGAGGGATCGTCTGCGGCGCTGCGACGTCTACGCGCCGCTCGAGCCCGTGGCGCGCACGTACTCGTTCTCCGACGCCGTGCGGCTGGTGCGGGAGTCCTTCGACCGCCTCGATCCGGCGATGACGAAGCTCGCCGATCGGGTGTTCGCCGCCGGACATGTCGACTCCCAGCCTCGCGCCGGCAAGGACACCGGGGCGTTCTGCTACGGCGTCGTGCCGGACAAGACACCGTGGGTGCTCGTCAACTTCAACGGCCGCATGGAGAATGTCGGCACGCTGGCCCACGAGTTGGGTCACGCGGTGCATGCCCTGCTTGCGTCGGGGCACTCGGTGCTCACGGCCCACTCGTCTCTGCCGCTGGCGGAGACGGCGTCGAACTTCGTGGAGATGCTCTTCCTCCACGTCCTCCTCGACTCCGACCGGGACCCGGCGCTGCGCCGGTACTTGCTGGCCTCGTACGTCGACGACTGCTACGCTTCCATCCTGCGACAAGCGTACTTCGTGCTGTTCGAGCGGGAGGCCCACCGTCTCGTGGGGGAGGGTTCGCCCACGGCCGACGAGCTGTCGGCGCGGTACCTCGACAACCTGCACGAGCAGTTCGGGTCGAGCGTCGATGTGCCCGACGCGTTCCGGTGGGAGTGGCTGTCGGTGCCGCACATCTACGAGGTGCCGTTCTACTGCTACGCCTACGCGTTCGGACACCTTCTCGTCCTCGCGCTCTACCAGGAGTTCGA
>JAQTVA010000022.1 GCA_028707055.1 Candidatus Bipolaricaulis sp.
TATCGAACGAGCGCGATCCGCACGCGACGACTCGTTGTCCTGTCGGCCGAACTGGCGTTCGACGATCGGGTGTACGACGCCGACGCGCTGCTCGCGCGCCGGTCGGCGACGCAGCCGATCGGCCTGGCCAGCGCGGGATGCGTGTTCCGCAACCCCCCCGGTCAAAGCGCGGGAGCCCTGATCGACGCCAGCGGCCTCAAGGGCTTCACCCTGGGTCATGCTCGAATCTCTGAGAAACATGCCAATTTCATCGTAAACCCAGGCGGGGCGACGAGCGCGGAGATCTGCAAGCTAATTGACATTGTGCGTCAAAAGGTGTATAAGACATACCAGGTCTCGCTCGACCTGGAGGTTGAGGTCGTCAACGGGTGAAGGAGGGGAAGAGCAAGCGCAGGGGTGCCGTCTGGGTTTCCGGCATGGGGGGGGTTCTTATCACTGTTGCTATAATCGCCCTATACACACCATGGTTGCCCATCTTTGACCTGCGACACGTATCGATCGTCGGAAACCGGCACACCGCGGGATCCGACGTCGTTCGCCTGTCAGGTTTCAAGCGAGGTGCCGCCCTCCCTTCGCTCCATCTCCGCGCCGCAGCGGCGCGGATCGCCACTCTGCCGTGGATCAAGACGGCCGAACTCAAGAGAGTGTTTCCCCACGGGGTGCAGATAGAGATTGCCGAGCGCGTTCCTGTTGCCCGTCGACAGTCTTCGGACGGGAAGTGCCTTCTGATCGGAGAGGGCGGAATCGTCGTCTCGGATGCGTGTGAAGGCTGGAACGAAACGATCCTCCTTGCCGGAGGGTCAGTGTCGGGGACGACTCCCGGAGCCCATGTCCTGGAACCTGCCTTAGTACGGCTGCTTGATGGGCTTCTGGAAGCGACGCTCGCCGGACTGACGGTGCGAAAGGTGGACGTCTCCGACGCCGCATCGACCGTCTTGGTCGATGACTCGGGGACAACGGTGCTGCTCGGAGCCTTGGATGTGGCGGCCAGCCGAATCCGGCCCCTTGAGGCTCTCTGCCGCGCGGTGAACGTGGGAAGCTACGAATTGATTGACCTTCGATTCGGGGGGGAGGCGACGCTTGTGCCTCGGGTAAGGCGGTGAAGAGATGAGACGAGAGAAGGTTGTCGTCGGGCTTGACGTTGGAACCACCAAGGTCGTCGCCCTGGTGGGGAACATCGTCAATGGATCGATCGAAGTCATCGGCATGGGAAAGGCTGAATCTCACGGGCTTGAGAAGGGCGTGGTCGTCGACATCGGACGTACGGTCACGTCGATTCGGAAGGCCATCGAAGAAGCCGAGAACATGGCCGACGTCAAGATCGACTCGGTGTACGTGGGAATCGCGGGAAAGCACATCACGTCGATCAACAACAGCGGGACGGTATCGATTAACCGTCCGGATCGCATCATCACGGAGGACGATGTCCGCCGGGTGGTGGAAACCGCGCAGGCCATCCAGATCCCTCCGGAGAGCGAAGTGATCCACGTCATCCCGCGGCAGTACATCGTCGATGGACAGGACGGGATCACGGATCCCATCGGGATGACGGGCACACGGCTGGAAGTCGACGTGCACATCGTCACCGGCGCGATCACCGCGGTGCACAACCTCGTGCGCTGCGTCGAGAACCTGGGAATCGGGATCCGGCAGATCGTCCTCGAGCCGATCGCCTCCTCGCTCGCGGTGCTGTCGTCCGCGGAGAAAGAACTGGGCGTCATTCTGATGGACATCGGCGGAGGCACGACCGATATCAGCGTATTCCGCGGCGGCGACATCTGGTTCTCGAAGGTCATCCCGATCGCGGGCGAGCACATCACGAACGACATCACCGTCGGACTGCAGACTCCGATCGAGGAAGCCGAGTTGATCAAGAAGCAGCACGGGACCGCCCTCGTCGACAGCGTCGGCGAGGAGGAGAAGATCGAGGTCGCGACGATCGGCGGCGACGAGAAGAAGCTCGCCTCCAAGAAGAAGCTCGCGAAGATCATCGAGCCGCGCGTCGAAGAGCTTCTCGATCTCGCGATGCAGGAAGTGGAGGACGCCGGCTACCGCGACCTCGTCCCCGCCGGACTGGTACTGACCGGTGGAACATCCCTGTTGAACGGAATCACCGAGTTCGCCGGACAGCGCTACGATCTCCCCGTGCGTCGAGGGAAGATTCCGCAGGGCATCCACGGCCTGCGCGACATCGTCGAATCGCCGATCTACGCCACGGCAATCGGTCTCCTGCGTTACGCCATCGACACCAAGGACTTCAAGAAGCCGGAATACGCCGAGCGCCGAAGGGGATCCTCAGGCGGCTCGATCGTGGGGAAGCTGTTCGCGTGGTTCAACCGGTTCTTCCGGGGGTAGGTCATGGCTGAGCAGATGAACTTGAGCCCGCCGGCGCGCCTCATGGTCGTCGGCGTGGGGGGCGGCGGAGGGAACGTCGTCGACCGGATGTTCGACACCCGCGTTGAGGGCGTCGACCTCGTGGTCGTCAACACCGACGCCCAGGTCCTCGAGGTCGTCCGTGCCCATCAGACCTTGCAGATCGGCCGGAAGCTGACGCACGGCCTCGGCGCGGGAGGCAACCCGGAGATCGGGAAGCTCGCCGCGGAGGAGAGCCGCGAGGAGATCGTCGACCTCCTTCACGGCGTCGACATGGTGTTCATCACCGCGGGGATGGGCGGGGGAACCGGGACCGGCGCGGCGCCGGTCATTGCTTCGCTGGCGAAGGAAACCGGCATCCTGACCACGGCGATCGTGACACGCCCCTTCTCCTTCGAAGGGATCGCGCGAGCGGAGAAGGCCGAGACTGGGATCGCGCGTCTATCACAGAGCGTCGACGCCTTGATCTGCATCTCGAACGACAAGCTCCTCAAGGTCGCGTCGACCGACACGCCGATCACCAAGGCCTTCGAGATGGCCGACGAGGTCTTGCGAAAGGGCGTAGAAGGCATCTCCGACCTGATTACGATTCCCGGCATGATCAACCTCGACTTCGCCGACGTCGACAGCGTCATGCGTGACGCGGGTACGGCGATGATGGGGATCGGCGAGGGAGAAGGAGAGGGGAAGACCAAGGAAGCGGCACGGAGCGCCATCTCCTCCCCGCTCCTCGACGGGTCGATCCACGGCGCGCGCAAGGTCATCATGAACATCACCGGGGGCGCGGATCTCACCCTCGAGGAAGTCACGGCCGCCGCTTCGCTGATTCGCGAGGCTGTGTCCGATCGAGCCGACATCATCTTCGGGACGGCCATCCGCGAGGGGATGGAGAAGGTCCGCTTGACCGTGATCGCCACCGGCTTCGCTGTTCCGTTCGAGGGGGAAGACGACGAAGGCGCTCCCTTGTCGAGTGAGTCGATGCTCAGCAAACTCGAGCAGGAGAAACGCGTCGGAAGCGACGATTTCGACATCCCTACCTACTTGCGCCGCACCCGCAAGGGGCGCGACGAAGAGGCACCCCGGCTGCCTTGGGGCGAGAAGCCGGTCAAGCCGGAACCAAGGCGTGAGCGAGACTGGGAACGGCGAAAGCGATAATAGACTCCCATCGGTGAGCGCCGTCCCGACGGGTTCAGCGCCGGTTCTACGCGGCCCCGTGGGTGGATGGTTTGAAGGGCACGGGGAAGCCCCCATCGGGGCTTCTCTCTTGTTGCCCGTGGTACCAGAGGTGGGGGTCGAACCCACACGTCCCTCACGGGACACGGGATTTTGAGTCCCGCGCGTCTGCCGATTCCGCCACTCTGGCGTCCGCTTTTGAAGAGCTCAAGGAATCTTACGGGCCGCCGCCGACCCCGTCAACGACATCGCAGGCCCTCCACCGCTCACCGATTCCGAGAGGGGACAGGGACCAACGCGCCTCCAGGTTCGCGCCCCTTCCCGCGTCCCGTGACCGCGAAGTCCTTGCCTTCTCGACAACGAGAGCTCCCAAGGGCTCCGTCGCCGAAGCCTAGATCAGGGTCTCGAGCGTCTCCGCATGGAAGATGTGAACGGCCTTCACGTTCGCCGTGAGTCGGATCTCCTCGTCGATGGCGACCTGCCGGTGAGGATCGAGGCTGGCGACGATCTGGGTCCCATCGACATCCCCGTACACAAGCAGCGAGTGGCCGAGCTGCTCCTTGACCGACACACGGGTCGAGATCGCGTTCTCGGCGGACGAGGCGGGGCCGTCGAGGTCCTCGGGACGAACCCCCATCACGATGCTCGGCGGGACGTCAACCGTCCGCTCGGCGGGAAGGCGAAGCGTGAATCCACTCCCGGAGAGGACGACGCACCCATTCTCTCGGGTCGCCTTCGCCGGAAGGAAGTTCATCGCCGGGCTGCCGATAAACCCCGCCACGAACTGGTTCGCCGGATGGTCATACGTCTCCTGCGGCGGCGCGTACTGCTGGATCAGCCCATCCTTCATCACGGCGATCTTGTCGCCAAGAGTCATCGCCTCGACCTGGTCGTGCGTGACGTAGACCGTCGTCGTCTGCAGCTTGTGGTGGAGTTGCTCGAGCTCGGTCCGCATCTGGACGCGAAGCTTTGCATCGAGGTTTGACAGCGGCTCATCGAACAAGAACACCTTGGGATTCCGCACGATCGCGCGCCCGACCGCCACGCGCTGGCGTTGGCCGCCCGACAGCTCGCGCGGCTTGCTCTTCAGCTTTCCTTCGATCCCAAGAAGCGTTGCGGCTTGGTGGACGCGCTCCTTGATCTCCGCCTTCGGGTACTTGCGGAGCTTCAGCCCAAACGCCATGTTGTTGTAGACGTCCATATGGGGATAGAGGGCGTAGTTCTGGAAGACCATGGCGATGTCGCGGTCCTTGGGAGGCACCTGATTCACGACACGGTCGCCGATGCGAATCTCACCCGCCGTGATCTCCTCCAGACCGGCGATCATCCGCAGGGTCGTCGTCTTCCCGCACCCGGACGGCCCCACGAGGACGGTGAACTTGCCGTCCTCGATGACCATGGAGATGTCGTCCACCGCCGTGAACTCGCCGAACCGCTTCGTCACCTGCGTGAGGGTTACTTCCGCCATCGCCCCTCCTCGGGCTCCGCGCTTCGCGGACCCATCTGAACGCTAGCTTGTTAGCATAGCGTCCGTAGGTGCTTGTCGCAATCCCCATCCTGCTGCGCGGCCGCCCTCCTCGCGGCACCGGACGGAGTTGGACGCGCCCATTGGGGGCAGGTACTCTCCGCGGACGTCGGATCGGCCCGCTCCTCGAGGCCGATCCCGGAGAGGATCCATGAGCGAGAACGCGAAATACCGCACCCCATCGGCCGGTCTTCTGCACCTGCTGGTTGTCTACGTGGTCTGGGGAAGCACGTACCTCGCCATCCGAGTCGCCGTCAAGGACGGCGCCGGCTTCCCCCCGTTTGCGCTCGGCGCGCTTCGTCTCGCGGCCGCCGGCTCGGCTCTCCTGGCTTGGGGAGCATGGAAGAAGTCGAGATTGCGCCTCACTCGGAGAGAGACGGTCACGCTCGCCGCCGCTGGGCTTCTTCTGTGGCCGTGCGCCAACGGCCTCGTGAACCTCGCCGAGCAACGCGTCGACTCCGGCTACGCCGCGCTTCTCGTCGCCACCGTGCCGATCTGGACGGCTCTCCTGGACGCCCTCGCCGACCGTCGGTCCCCGGGTTGCCGTTTCGTGGTCTCGCTCGCGGCGGGGTTCGCCGGCGTCGGCCTGCTCAGTGTGCCCCGTCTCCTCTCGGCTGGCCCGGCCGACACCCTCTCCGTGGGGCTTCTCTTGGTGGCTCCCGTGACATGGGCGGCGGGGTCCGTGCTTCAGGCAAGGCGCCCGGTGGGAACGACGCCTGTGGTCTCTGCGGCCTACGTACAGCTGTTCGGCGCTCTGGGGTTCATGGTCTTCTCGCTCGCGGCGCGCGAGCCGCGTCCGACCCCGACCCCGGCTGCATGGGGCGCGTGGAGTTACCTCGTCGTCGCGGGGTCGATCGCCGCGTTCACGTCCTTCATCCGCGCCCTGCGGCTCCTCCCGACCGGCGTCGTCATGACCTATGCCTACGTGAACCCCGTGATCGCCGTTCTCCTCGGCGCTCTCATCCTCGGCGAACGAATCTCCGCCATGGCCGTCGGTGGAATGGCCCTCGTCCTCCTCGGGGTGTGGGGAGCCCTTCGAAGCCGCGGACGAGGCCTGCAGAGCTCCCCGCCAACCGCGTCCTCCGGGCCGACTAGATCTTCAGCGCGTCAAGGACGATGCGGACGATGATGAGGACCCAGCCAACGATGAGCCCGATCCAGATGATTTTCCGGGCGAACTCGATCAGCCCGAAGAGCAAGAGAAGCACCGTGATGAACGCCATGTAGCCCAGTGGCTTCTCCAGATCCGGCGAGACGCGATCGTTGGTGATGAGGTTGACGATGTACAGCATCCCTTGGCCAAGGTAGGTGGACACACTGTCCACGAAGGTCAGCACCTGATCGAAGGCGCCCTTCACCTGGCTCGAGTCGACGCGCGGCGCGGACACCCCTTGCCCGACTCCGACCAACGCCACCACGACCAGCAGCCCGGCGAGCCCGAAGACCGCAATGCGTTTCCCCTTTTCCATGCCCTCTCCTTTTCTCCCGACGGAGTAGGACAAGAATCTACCACAGAATGTACCCTCGGAGCCCATCCGCTCATCACCTGTCGAGGTGCGGGAGGCCCCGGCGCTCGCGCTAGCGGACTTCCCTTCCCTTGCCCGAGTCCAGCTCGTCCACCAGTCCTCGAGGGTACGGCTCGAAAAAGACCTGGTCGGCCAGGTACGGGACCTCGAAGCGGACGATCCACGACCGCATGAGGCTGGAGGGAACCGCGAGCGAGACGCGCCCTGAGCGGTACTCGTCAAGCGTGGTCAGGAAGAAGGCCTTCTCGCGGGGCGTGAGGCGCTCCGAGACGTAGCCCAGCGCGTGCATCAGAACGTTCACGGCCGACCCTCTCCGCGGCGCCCGAGCCAAGGCGGCCATGAAGCGGGCGCCGTATTCGGCAATCATCGCGGACGCCGCTCGCCTCTGAGGATTCGCGACGAGGCGCCCGAGCTCACGCATCCCGACCTGGCTGTACGCCATCAGGACCAACTTGTACTGCGAGTGAAACAGAACGAGTGCGCGCGTCTCCCGGCGGCTCTCCACGGTGCGGAAGCGCGCGCGAGCGAAGAGCTGCGTCAGGAAGTGCTGCCGGATGTCGAGGTTCCGCAATCTCCCTTCGTCTTCGATCGCACTGCCCGAGAGCCGATCTGCGACGCTTCTCCCAAAGAACCCCGCGGTCCTCCTCGATGCTGATCCTCGCTCCGCCTCGGCGTACGCCTTGGCGTCGCGGATCCCGCACGACGGCGATCCGGACTTGAGCACCGCCCCGTCGTAGAGCTTCTCGGCGCCCGCCAGAAACCCGTCCGTGAAGGCGTGCATCAAGGAGGTGACGTCGACGCCGGTCTCCGGCTGGACGAGGCGCAGGGTGTCGCCCGTGCCGAGGAGGCGGATCGGAGCGCGCGGAACGCCCAGGCCGATCGATACTTCCGGGCACACGGGGACGGCGTTCACGAACAGCCTCAGGGCATCGACAATCGGCGCGGACACGATGCCCCCGTTATAGCGGCAGGGCTCAAAACCCAGGCAGCGGCTGAACAGGACGGTGGGACGGTCGCCTGTCACGGTGGCCTCCTTCGCTCCCAGCGATCCTACGGGGTCCCGGTGGTGCCGAGGGCTTCGGGATCGAACAACTCCGCCGCCAGGGGGCCGGTGTCGAGCCCCACCACCTCGGACCACGTCACCCGTCCGGCGATGAGCCGGTTCGTGATCCGCTGAACCCGCACGTACACGTCATCCTCTCCATGCGTCGCGTACTCCGCGTACACCACATCGTAGAACGGGAGACCGCTCAACGCGTACAACGTCGCCGACAGGGGTCGCAGGTAGAGCGGATCCACGATCACCGTCGCCGCCTGAAACGCGACCGTGAAGTCGATCGCCGCGAGGTCCACGACGAGGCGCAGCTCGCCTCCCTCGGAGACCTCCGTGCGCCGCTCGACGACCGCGTACTGCTCGGCGAAACGGATGCCGCTTGTCTGTGCCACGGCGGCGTCCCCGAAGACCTCGGTCGTCGCCGCGGTCTTGATCGGGAAGTCGAGATCCGGTCCGGAGAAGTACGTCGCGTCCGGCGTGCTGAGGAAGATCTGCCCGGCCAACTCCTCGGGGGAGAGGAACGTGATTCGCGCATACGACTCCCCGGCGAACGTCGCGAACTGGAGCAGAAGCTCCGCCACGTTCACTTCGTCCGACTTCTGCGAGGTGATCCGGACCCGCACGCTCGTCACGTCCGAAGCGAAGAACCGTGCGTCGTCGAGCGCGCGGAGGAGGTCTTCATCGGACAGGTCTCCCTGGGCCACCCCCGCGAGCGCGAGCCCGAGCCACACCACAACGGCGAGTCCATGTCTCATGTCGCGTCAAGCCTCCTTCCCTACCTTCACACGCTGTGCAGCGCTTCCACAATCCGCAGCCGCGCGTTCTTCCACGCCGGGTACAAGGCGCTCGCCCATGTCGCCGCGAGTGCCGTGAGGAACGGAATCAGGATCGTCGTCAGACCGATGTCGAGGCGGATCCGTTGGGGGACCGCCGCGCCGGGGGGCGTCCACGTCGCCCCCGTCGCATTGAACCCCAGCGCCACCGCGACCCCAACCAACACTCCCAGTGCCCCCCCGATCGCTCCGATGGACGCCCCTTCCAGTAGGAACGTCCGGAAGATGCGCCAGCGGGTCGCGCCGAAGGCCCGGATCGTGCCCACCTCGCGCGTCCGCTCGAGGAAGGCCAGGGTCAGCACCTCGATCACGCTGAAGAAGACGAGGGCGAACACGGCGAGGCCGGCAAGACCCGAGAACGCTTTGTAGAACGTGCTCAACGACTCGTAGCTCGGGTTCAGCTCCTTCCACGTTCGCGTCGCGAGGGGAATCCCCGCGGCTTCGATCCTCGACGCCAGTTCGTCCGAGAACGCGTCCGCGGCCGCCAAGTCCGTGAGGCGGATGAGGATCCTCTCCACGCCATCCGTCTTCAGGAGCCGCTGGACAAACCCGAGCGGAAAGAGGCCCAGTTGCTCCTCGACCGTCTCCGGGCTGTAGACCAACTCCCCGATCACCGACACGGTCGCCGCGTTGAACGTCCCCGCGACCGTTCCGGTCGCGATGTTGACCCGCCCCCCAACCTCGACGCCGAGCTTCCGCGCCAGCCTTCCGCCGAGGATCGTCACGCGGGAGTCATTCGCGGGCAAGGGCTCACCGATCGTCACGATGCATCCGTACTCGTCGGGGCAGCCGCAGGGAATCACGCCTCTCCCGAGCACCAGGGTGCTCCCCTCCTCGTCCCCGACGAGCCCGGCAAAGCCGAGCTGCCAGGTCACACCGCCGACTCCGGGCATCTCCGTTACGAGGGCCGCGACCTCGTCCCGCATCGCGGGGGCGATCAAGTACTCGTACCCCGTGGCCTGGTTCTCGAACAACCTCGGGTCGGCGACCTGGACCGCGCCGCTCTCGCAGGCCAGCGACCGCTCGGTCGACCGTAGCGTCTCGCCAAGGAAGCCGAGGAGGACGAGGAAGACCACCGTGCCGACGACAATGACGGCCAAGCTGAACGCCGTCCGCCTCCGGTTCCGGAAGACATTGCGTAGCGCGAGTCTGAGTTCCACGTCGCCCCCTACTCCACCCGCAACGCGTCAACCACACGAAGCCGCGCCGCCTCGATCGATGGAAACAGTGCGGAGAGGAGCGTTGCTGCAACGCTCACGACGAACGGGACAGCGGCCGTCGCCACTCCCAGCTGCACGGCCAATCGCACCGGCTCCACCGTGCCGGGAGGTCTCCACTCGATGCCGACGGCGTTGAACCCCAAGCCAAGAAGGGTCCCGATCACGACTCCCGCTGCGCTCCCGACGACGGCCAGCCAGGCGCTTTCGGCAAGGAACAGCCGAAAGACCTGAGCCCTCGTTGTCCCGATGGCACGAAGGGTGCCGATCTCCCTCGTCCGTTCGAGGAACGCCAGGGTCAGCACCTGGAGGATGATGAAGAACACGAGGATCGACACCGCCGCGGACAGAAATCCGAACAGCGCGCTGAAGTACGACGACAACTGCCGGTAGAACGGTGACAGCTCGTCCCACGTCTTCACGTCGACCGCGAGCGACGCCCCGCGGAGCGCGGACTGCAGCCGTTGCCGCGCGGGATTCGTCGCTTCCAGCGAAGAGAGCGATGCAATCACCCGATCGACGCCCGGGGTGTTCAGGAGGCGCTGCGCGTACCCGAGCGGCATGAACACGACCTGCTGCTCGAACGCTTCGCTCGTGAACCGGAAGACGCCGGCGACGGTGAACGGGCTGGCGTTGTACGCGCCATCCACTGTGGTGAGTGTCAGAGTGATCGCATCCCCGGGAGAGAGGGCCAGCTTCTCGGCCAGCGACCGCCCGATGAGGATCGCCGCTCTGTCGTCGGGGGCGAGGCCGCGCCCGATGAAGACGAGATCGTTGAACTCGAGCACCCCATTTCCGGGGACGACGCCAGTGGCGCGCACCACCTGGGTTCGTTCGCCACGGGCGAGGAGCCCGGGAAACTGGAGTTGAACCGTGCTACCGACCAGGGTGGGTTCTTCCGCAAGGGCCGCCTCGATCTGGGCGACGGCGTCGGGCGGAATCAGCCGATCGTACGAGTCCGCCGTACCGTTCCACAGGTCGGGCGACCCGATCTGTAGGTTTCCGTACTCGTGGACCGTCGACTCCTGAATCAGCCGCCGTGAGCTCTCAACGAAGCCGAGGACGAAGAACGAGACCGCCGTCCCGAGGGCGATGATTCCGATCGAAAGGACCGTTCGGCGGCGGTTCCGCCAGATGCTACGAAGCGGAATCCACCATCCCATGGTCTCCTCCTTCCTCAAGTCTTCCATCCAGAATGCGCACTCGGCGCTTGGCGTACTTCGACACCGCCGGGTCGTGGGTCACCACGACGAAGGTCACGCAGTGCTCCTCGTTGAGCCGCCGCATCAGGTCCATCACCGCTCCCCCGGTCTCGGAGTCGAGGTTCGCCGTCGGCTCGTCGGCGAGAACGATCTTCGGCCCGGTGATCAGCGCGCGAGCGATGGCGACCCGCTGCCGCTGGCCGCCGGACAGCGCACTCGGCCGCCGGCGAGCGAGCTCCGACAGCCCGACCTCGGCCAGCATCGCCGCGACCCGCGCACGCCGCGGAGAGCGCTCGCTCCCCTGCAACAGGAGGGGGTACTCCACGTTCTCCGCCGCGGACAGGACCGGGATCAGGTTGAAGGACTGGAACACGAGCCCGATCGTCGTCTTGCGCAGCGCGGCGAGCTGGCCCTCCGATTGCGTGCTCGTCGGCTCCCCCTCGATGTACACCTCCCCCGAGGTCGGTCGATCGATGACCGCGATGAGGTTGAGAAACGTCGTCTTGCCGCTGCCCGACGGGCCGTTGATCACGACGAAGTCCCCCTGCGGTGCGACGAACTCCACGTCGCGGAGCGCATAGACCGGTTCCCCGCCGACGCGGTAGATCTTCGTGAGCCGGGAGGCTTCCAACAGCCGCTCCCCCCGGAAATGGCAGAATCGACTCGCCTCTCCCATGAACCCTCCCTCCGCTTCGTCCTCCACTCTAGACGAGATGGGGGCATCCGCCAACCGGCTCTGAGGAATGGAGACGAACCGGCGGATCTCCTATACTTGCCCCGCATCCGTGTGACGTGTGCAGAGGTCTCGACTCGACCCAAGGAGGCGATGGCGGTGTTCGCGATTCGTGGAGGCATCATCCTCACGCCGGAGGAGCGGTACGAGAATGGTACCATCCTCGTCGACGGCCGGCAGATCGTCGCCGTGGGCCCCAAGGTCTCCGTGCCTCGAGGTATCGAGGTGGTCAACGCCTCCGGCCGATACGTTCTCCCGGGATTGGTGGAAGCCCACTGCCACGTCTCTCTGTTCGCCGACGGCATCGACGCTCGCTTCTACGACGGAAACGAGATGACGGATCCTGTGACGCCCCACGTCCGAGCCCTCGACGCCGTCCATCCGGAGGACGCCGCGTTCGCCGACCTGCGGAGGTCCGGGATCACCACCATCAACACGAGTCCCGGGAGCGGCAACCTCGTCGGAGGCCAGACGGCCATTCTCAAGACCGCCGGGCGCACGGTGGAAGAAATGCTGGTTCGCGCTCCCGGAGCCCTGAAGATGGCACTGGGAGAAAACCCGAAGCGCGTCTACAGCGAGCAGAAGAAGGCCCCCTCCACAAGGATGGGAAGCGCCGCGGTCCTTCGCGAGTGGCTCACACGGGCGGCGGGGTACGCCGAGAAGAAGGCGCGCCATGCCGAGAAGGAGACGGCATTCGCTGCGGGATCCCGCGGAGCCGGTCGACCTGAACCATTCGACGTCGACCTCCGGCTCGAGATGCTCGCCAGCGCTCTCCGCCGTGAGGTTCCCGTGCACATCCACGCCCACCGAGCGGACGACATCATGACGGCCATTCGGATCGCCAGGGAGTTCAACCTCGACTGCATCCTCATCCACGCCACCGAGGGCTACAGGATCGCCGACGTCATCGCCGAGACGGGGTACCCGTGCGTCCCCGGCCCCGTGCTCTTCTCCCGCATGAAGCTCGAGCTGCGCGAGCTGACGCCGAGCAACGCTGGAGTCCTAGCGCGCGCCGGCGTCAAGGTTGCCATCCAGACCGACGAGGGTTCGGCGACCCGGTACCTCGCGCTGAACGCGGCGGTCGCCGTCAGCGAGGGAATGGACGAAGCCACCGCCCTGCGAGCGATCACCCTCTCGCCGGCGGAGATTCTGCGGATCGAGGACCGCGACGGGAGTCTCGCACCCGGGAAGCATGCGGACATTGTCGTCTTCTCCGCGCATCCGCTCGACGTCGCGCACTGCCGCGCCGAACGCGTGTGGATCGAAGGGCAGCTCGTCTACGTCTCGGACGCGCCGGCTCCCGTCCGACGACGTCCGAGGGCTGCGTAGCGCAGGATTCGCCGGTAGTGCTGCTCGGCGCCGGTCTCGTACCACGGCCGGAGCTTGGCGTGTAGCAGCGTGTTGAACTCCTGATCGAGCGCCTCGTCCAGGCTCCCGCGGCACCAGCGTCCCATTCCGTGAGCTTCGAGCTGCGACGCGTTCCACTTCTGCTCGTAGTGCCCCTCGATCGGCTGCGCGACCAGCTTCTTCCCGAGGTAGAAGGCCTCGCAGATCGCCTGGAACCCGGACGTGCCCACGTACGCGTCGCAGCCTGCCAGGTCGTCAAGGAACCGATCCGGGTCCGTCTCGTAGCGAACGTTGGTCGGCGATCCCCAGGGTCGGGACGCGTACCCGTACACGTGAAACTCCCGCTTCGGATGTCGGCGGGCGTAGGCGAGCACCGGGCCCAGGAGCCCGCGGAACGAGTGATAGACCACAAGGTGTCCTCGGTTCTCGGGCTCTGCCGAAACAAGATCCGGCCGCAGGATCGGGGGCAAGCACTTCGGGCTGGGGTAGAAGTGACACCCGAGGCGCACATCCACGCCGCTCGTGAACAGCGCGCTGATGACCTGAATGTTGAACCGCTCCATCTTGAGACCGGAAAGGTGTTCGGCGTCGGGGTAGCTCAGCACGGGTTGGTTTCCGATCCCGATCTTCACGACGCCGGGAGCGACGAGAGGCGACCCGGTGATCGGGTCGAAGTCGCTCACGATGACGTCGGGGTTGAACTTCCCGATCTGTACGTGCGCCCGCCGCATGCTCTCCACGAGGCGTGGAAGGTGCCGGGCAAAGGCATTGAGCGTGCGCCGCTTCGACACGCCGCCGACCCCATCTTCCACCGTCGACACGCCCTGGAACCGCTCGACGCGCGACGACCCCACGGCGGACAGGAAGTACTCCGGGGG
>JAQTVA010000170.1 GCA_028707055.1 Candidatus Bipolaricaulis sp.
CCGAGTCGAGCCCGACTCGAGGAACCAGGTGCGCGATCGCTTCCTTGAGCGGCAAGGCCGTGGAGACCTCAATCCTCCCGTCTCCCTCGACCGGCAACTCCATGAACGGCGTCATCGACTGGAACGTTCCCGTGATCGTGAAGCACACGGGCAGCGTCGTCGCGATCAGCTGGTCGCTCGTCGGAACCGTCAGCTCGTACGAGATGACCTTCACTGAGTTCGCTCGGATCTGGTCGACGAACACCCACTGGACCGAGGCGCGCTTGAACGCCGCTCCGGCATTCTCAAGTGGCTTGATCTTCCAGCCCACCGGGAGGTTCTCCTGGAGGCCGACGCCGGCCACGTCCATCTGCGGCTCGATGCGCACGACGACCAAGAACGTGCTTCCCGGAAGCGCAGCCGAAGTCGAGATGGTTCGGTTGACCTTCACGGCGAGATCGCCGATCGACACATTCAGCGTCGAGCGCGACGTCGCACCCTCGTTGTCCGTCGCCCGAACCGTGATGCTCTTCGAGCCGCTGGTCGCGTACGTGTAGCTGACCGTCGGCTCCGTCGTCGTCGAGTCGAACAGACCGTCACCGTTGAAGTCCCACTCGTACTTGGCGATCTGGCCGTCCGGGTCGAACGACGACGAGGCGTCGAACGTCACCGGCTGGTTGATCCGCGGATTCGAAGGGCTGACCGTAAACCCGACCTGCGGCGGCTCATTCGGCATCCCCGCTACGATGATCGGATCCAGCAGGTTCAGCGTCACCTCGGTCGGACTCGCTACGCTCCCGGACAGGAACACCACTCGGGTGATGCCGGACGTGAACTGCGGGAACAGCGTGAGCGAGAACTCCGCCCCCAGCGGCCCAAGCACCATCCCGTCGCCGCGCCCCTGGGGCCACGTCCACGAGACGCTCCCCGTCGGCGGCGTAATCTGCCAACGGTCGAACGCGTCGTCCTTGACGAGGAAGCTTGCCCCCGCCGGGACGCCGGACAGCGTGACCGTGGTCGATCCCGCCGTTCCGGTCGCCGCTCCCAGGAGGACGCCCAGGGAGAGAACCCCTCCCACGGTGTCCTGATACAGGAACAGCACCGCCGTGTTGGTCTTCTCCAACCCCGTGGCGAACTGACCGTTCGCTATCTTGAAGAACGTGACCGCACCGGCGGCATTCGCCAGCGGTTCGACCTGGACTTGCGTTTCCCCTTGACTGACAGTGTAGAAGCCGTCTCCCTGTGCCAAGCCCGTCGTCGGAAGTAGGAGAACGACCACCGCCAGAAGGAGGAGAAGGCCAGGAATACTGACCTTTCGCACCTTCATTGCTACCTCCTTTGTCGGCGTTTTCATCTTCTCTTCGTGTTCAAAGCAGGAATGCAACATCACTTTAGCAGATCCCCCCCTGGACGTCTGTAACACCGATTACGCTGCAATCCGCCTCCTTTCCCGTTTCCATCGTCATTACAGCGCCACAGCGACCTGGTAGAGGGCTGCGTCAATGGCTTCCTTTGCGGCCTCCACGGGATCCGCCGTGAGGAGCGAGAAGAGCGGCCGGTCCTCCCGCGTGACCGACGTCGTGAACTCGACATCTCCTGCGGGACTGAAAACGGAGACGAACAGCCCCACGGTCGCCGTCTTGTCGATCCCGAACAGGAGTCCGAGCGGCGAGACGAGGATCTGCAACGTCGTGTCGAGGAACGACGTGGCCCCGAGCAAGACAAGAGAGCGCTCGGGCCTGTACGAGATTTGGCTGTCCCACTGGACGATCCGAAGGATAACTACATGGTCCACATTGAGCGCGGCAGCGAGGCGTCGCATCCCCTCGACCGTGATGCTGTTTCCCACGTAAGAACCCGTCAGACGTTGAGCGAGCATCAGGTCTCCCTGCGTGCTGATGTCGCATCCGGCAACGACGGAACACCGCTGGCTCGCGTAGTTCCTGAGGATCTCCAGATCCGCTGTGGGCACGGCGGCCGCAGCTTGGAGGAACACGGCGACCCGTGGCCGAGCGGAGCATCCCAGGGCGGCCGTCGCCACAATGGCGACGACGACGATCCACCTTGCGGTTCGACGCGTTCGATCGGACATTCTCACTCCCCACCACCCATTGTGAAGCCTCGTACGTGTGAGGGGAGTCTAGCTCTGCGCAAAACCCCGAAGAAGGAACGGTGTCGACGCGCCCGTCCGACTTTGTCTAGGGGGTCTCGGACAAATGTCTCGCGGCGTGCCCCGCGATGGTCTGAACGGGCCTAGATCTCGAGCTCTTGGGGACCCTGGGCCGCGTGCGGGTGCACCGGACCCGCGTAGATCTTCAGCTTGCGAAGCATCTGCCGACCGAGGATCGATTTCGGCAGCATCCTCCGCACCGCTTCGCGGATGGGGAGCTCCGGATGGCGGCCGATGAGCCGGCGATACGACATCGACTTCAGCCCGCCCATGTACCCCGTGTGCCGCTGGTACAGCTTGTTGTCCCACTTCTGGCCGGTGAGCTCGATGCGCTCGGCGTTGATCACGACGACGTAGTCTCCGGTGTCGACATGGGGAGTGTAGATCGGCTTGTGCTTTCCTTGAAGGATGACGGCGACCTCCGAGGCGAGCCGTCCGAGCCGCTTGCCGTCGGCGTTGACGACGTACCAGTCGCGATCCCACGTCTTTCCCATCTCTTCGTTCTTCGCCAGAAACGTCCGTTGCCGTTGCATGTTGGAACTCCTCCAAGGTCTGCGGTTCGAGGGTGGATTATAGCCCTCCCACCCGACCCTTTCAAAGCGTAGTCCCGATCGTCTCTTCCGGACGCGGGCCGTACGAGATCACCGTGACCGGCACTCCCACGCCCTTCTCGATCCGGCGCACGTACTCTGCGGTGGCGGTGGGAAGGGCGTCGAGCGACGCGGCCTGCCCGATCGGGCCACGCCAGCCGGGCATGGCTTCGTACACGGGCGTGCAGCGCGCCAGAACCTCTCCCGAGAGCGGGTACCGGTCGACGGTTCGGCCGTCGATTCGATATTCCGTGCAGAGGCGGATCTCTTCCAGCCCGTCGAGCACATCGAGCTTCGTCAGAGCGATCTCCGTGACCGCGTTCAGTCGGACGGCGTAGCGCAACGCCACGAGGTCGAGCCACCCGCATCGCCGCGGTCGTCCCGTGGTCGTGCCGTACTCCCCGCCCCGCTCGCGCAGACCTGCTCCCACGGGATCCTCGAGCTCCGTCGGGAAGGGCCCTTCTCCCACCCTCGTCAGGTACGCCTTGGCCACCCCCACGCGCCGCTCGATCGACGGCAACGCCATGCCGAGCGACGGGCCGATCCCCGCATAGGTGGTCGAGGACGACGTCACGAACGGATACGTGCCGAAGTCAACGTCGAGCAGCGTCCCCTGGGCTCCCTCGAACAGCACGCGTCGGCC
>JAQTVA010000023.1 GCA_028707055.1 Candidatus Bipolaricaulis sp.
TGTCGAGAGCTTGGGACCCCGTGCGGTGGCGATCGACCTTTCTCGCCATTTGGACCGGACAGGCGTTCTCCCTCTTCGGAAGCCACCTGGTGCAGTTCTCCCTCGTCTGGTGGCTCACTCAAACGACCGGCTCGGCCACCGTCCTCGCCGGAGCGACGATCGTGGCTCTCCTGCCCCAGATTCTCGTTGCGCCCATGGCGGGTGCGCTCGTCGATCGCTGGAACCGCCGATGGGTCATGGTGTTTGCCGACGGAGGGATTGCGCTTGCCACGCTCGGCCTTGCTGCGTTGTTCGCCGCGGGCGTCGCCCGTGTCTGGCATGTGTACCTCGCCCTCCTTGTAAGAGCGGTCGGTGGGGCGTTTCACTGGCCTGCCATGCAGGCGGCGACGGCGATCATGGTTCCCGAACGCCACCTGGCGAGAGTCGGCGGCCTGAACCAGAGCCTGTTCGGGCTGGCTTCGATCGTTTCGCCCCCGGCCGGCGCGCTTCTCCTCGGCGTCCTTCCGATGCACGGCGTTCTCGCGATAGACGTGGCGACGGCGCTGTTTGCGATTCCGCCCCTTCTCGTCTTTCGCATCCCGCGTCCGAGCCGGGATCCGTCTGCGTCCGCCAGGACTTCGGTGTTCGCGGACTTCCGGGCAGGATTGCGCTTCGTCCTGGGTTGGCGGGCTCTTCTCGCGATCATCGTCGCCGCGGCGGGGATCAACCTGTTCGCAAGTCCTGCAGTGTCGCTGATGCCGCTCCTCGTCACCCGCCACTTCGGCGGCGGAGCGATTCAGCTGGCGGGGCTCGAATCGGCGTTCGGGATCGGCGTGGTGGTCGGCGGGGTTCTCCTCGGGGTCTGGGGAGGGTTCCGGCGACGGATCGTCACGGTGATGTCGGCGTTGCTCGTTGAAGGGATGGGGTTTGTCGCCATGGGGATCCTCCCCGCCGCTCAGTTCGGGATGGCCGTCGGCGCCTGTGGGCTCGTCGGAGTCATGAACTCGATCAGCAATGGGGCGCTGTTCGCCGTCATCCAGGCGGCGGTCCCGCACGACATGCAGGGGCGCGTCATGTCGATTCTGATCAGCGGTGCGACGGCGGCGTCTCCGATCGGCCTCGCCATCGCCGGTCCGCTGGCAGACCGTTACGGCGTGCCGCTGTGGTACGTCCTCGCCGGGGCGCTGATGGCCGTCGTCAGCTTGCTCTTCTTTGCTGTCCCGGGTTTGTTGCGCTTCGCCGAGCGCGATCCTCAAGGAGAAGCGCGGGCGCCGGACGACGATTCTCCGCAGGCTACGGCCTGAGATGCTCGCCTGAGAGCTCGGCCCGGATTGACGATCGCGCCGTCGCGCGTCCGGGACCCCGCGCGGGACCGCGGGTCAAAAAGGACGGGGCCCTCGGAAGGGCCCCGCGAGCACTCCTTCGATCGGCGATGTCGCGCCTAGATCCACCCTCGCATGCGCATGGCAGAGGCCACGCGTTGGACGGCCACCATGTACGCCGCGGTGCGCATGTCCACCTTTTTCGTCTGCGACATCTCGTAGACGGCGTGGAATGCTGCGCTCAGCTTCTCGTCGAGACGGCGATTGACCTCGTCCTCAGTCCAGTAGAAATTCATGTCGTTCTGCACTTGCTCGAAGTACGAGCACGTGACCCCGCCGGAGTTGCAGAGGAAGTCGGGGATGAACGTGATGCCCTTCTTCAGGATGACGGCCTCGGCATCCGGAACCGTCGGACCGTTCGCGCCCTCCGCCACGATCTTGACTGTGTCTCGGATCTTGCCGACGTTCTCGGCCGTGATCGCGTTGCCGAGCGCTGCGGGGACGAGGATGGTCGCCGGCTTCGACAGCCAAGCATCGGCGTCCTCGATCAGATACCCTGCGGCCTCGGCCTTGGCTTTGTCAATGGTCCCATACTGGTCCGTGATCGACTGGAGGAACTTGGCGTCCACGCCCGAGTCCCTGCTGAACGTGTAGGCCTTCTTGTCGCCGCGGTCCCAGCACGAGACGCAGAGCACCGTGCCGCCGAGGAGCTCAACGAACAGCCGCCCGACGTACTGGGCGACGTTGCCAAACCCCTGGATCGCGACCGTGGATTTCTTCGGGTCGATCTTGAGGACCTTGAGTGCCTCGCGGATCGAGATCACGACGCCGAACCCGGTGGCCGCCGTGCGTCCGAGGGAGCCGCCCCCGCCGACGAGCTTGCCGGTGATGACGCCGGGCGTGTATTCGCCCACGAGCTTGCAGTACTCATCCATCATCCAGCCCATCATCTGAGGCGTCGAACCGACATCCGGGGCCGGAACGTCCGTGCGGGGGCCGATGTTCTTCCACATCTGGTCGATCCATCCGCGGCAGAGCCTCTCCTTCTCGCGTTCTGAGAGCGTCGACGGATCCACCGCGATGCCGCCCTTCCCGCCGCCGAGCGGGATGTCCACGACGGCGCACTTCCACGTCATCCATGCGGCCAGGGCTTTCACGTCGTCGAGCGTCTCGTCCTGGTGGAAACGAAGGCCTCCCTTCGCCGGGCCGCGTGCGTCGTTGTACTGAACGCGGTACCCGCGGAAGACACGAATCGAGCCGTCGTCCATGCGAACCGGAAAGTTGAGGATGAACGTCCTCGTCGGCTCGCGAAGAACCGCCGTAACCTGGGGATCCAGACCGAGCGCGGCGGCCGCCTTGTCGAGCTGCTGCTGCGCGATCTGGAAGGCGTTGAGCGTGGATCCACCTGCCATGTGTGAGACCTCCTCCGAGAGTTGGCCCCAGGCCGGACGCTCTCAAGAGCACCCGGCCTGGGGGCGGCGTGATTATACGAGGCCGCCCACGGGGCGCAACGAACCTTCCGGAGGTGCTTCTCGTGTCTAGAGGCGCGGGAGGACGGCCAGGAGGAGTCGTCGCATCTCCGCACCCTTCCGCTTCGTGGTCTCAATGACTTCCTCGTGCGACAGCGCCGCGTTGGGATCGACGCCGGCGGCCAGGTTCGTGGCGAGGGAAATGCCGAGCACCTCCATGCCGGCATGGGCCGCGGCGATCACCTCCGGCACCGTCGACATGCCGACGAGGTCGGCCCCGAGGGCCCGGAACGAGCGGATCTCTGCGGGAGTCTCGTAGGAGGGGCCCAGGGTGGCGACGTAGACACCCTCCTTGAGCTGGATCCCTTCCGCATCTGCGGCGGCGTGCGCGATCGCTCGCAGACGCGGTGTGTACGCCGAGGACATGTCGGGAAAACGTGGACCCAGGGGGTCGAGGTTCGCTCCGTGGAGTGGATTTGCGCCGAGCATGTTGATGTGGTCCGTGATGAGAACAAGATCGCCGGCGCGGAGGTCGGGGCGAATCGCGCCGGACGCGTTCGTGACGATCAGGACCTTGACGCCGAGAACGGCGAACAGCCGGGTCGCGAAGGTGACCTCGTCGAGCGTCCGTCCTTCGTAGAAGTGGACGCGTCCGCGTTGCAGCAGAACCGGGACTTCGCCGATTCGGCCGGACCAGAATTCCCCCGTGTGGCCGGCGACCGTGGGAACCGGGAACCCCGGGATCTCACCGCACGGGATTCGGGCTCCCCCGACCGGCAGACCGAACCCGTCCGACAACCCCGATCCGAGGGTGATCGCCACGCGAGGGGAGACCTCGAGGCGCTCGCGCAGCGCGTCGGCTGCTTGCGTTAACCTGTCCCAACGCTCGTCGTGCATTCCGTCCTCCTCGCCTACGCCAGCCCCAAAGCTTCGAGGGCGCGCTCGATCGACTCCGCGCGAATCACGTCGATGGACCCCTTGACGGAGGGGGTGCCCACCGATGGGACGACGATCCGAGCGTACCCCATCTTCTCCGCCTCGCGTATTCGCTCCGCGACGCGGCGCACCGCCCTCACCTCGCCCGAAAGGCCCACCTCGCCGACGACGACCGTCTTCGTATCGATCGGCCGATTCCGCAAGCTCGACACAATGGCCGCCACGGCGGCGAGGTCGCTCGCCCGCTCGCGCGCCTCAAGCCCTCCGGCCACGGAGAGGTAGACGTCGGCGCCGCCGATGTGGACGGCGAGCTGCTTCTCGATGACGGCGAGAAGCAGCAGCACGCGGTTGATGTCAAGACCCGTGCACCGCCGCTGGGGAACGCCGTAGCCCCCGGTCGGCGACACCAGGGCCTGCAGCTCGACGAGGATCGGCTTCGACCCCTCGAGGATGGGGACGACGACGCAGCCGGGGCGAGGATCGTCGCGGTGTCCCTCGAGGAAGAACTGCGACGGGTTCACGATCTCCTTCAACCCCTCCGCCGTCATCCGGAACACGGCGGTCTCGTCGGTAGCGCCGAACCGGTTCTTGACGGAGCGCAGGAAGCGGAGATCCTCGCCGCGGCTCCCTTCGAGATAGAGGGCCACGTCGACCAGGTGCTCCACCGACTTCGGGCCGGCGAAGGCGCCGTCCTTCGTAATGTGGCCGACGAGGAACGTCACGAGCCGTCTTGATTTTGTGAGACGAATCAACTCACCACTCGCCTCACGGAGCTGCCGCAGACTCCCCGACTCTCCCTCGGTCGAGCCGGAGACGACGGTTTGGATCGAGTCGACGATCAGAGCGCACGGCGAGAGCGTCTCCACCGCCGCCGCGATTCGCTCGAGCGACTGCTCCGACAACACGTACAACCTCTCATGGAGAACGCCGATCCGACTCGCGCGGAGCTTCAGCTGGCTCTCGGACTCCTCGCCCGAGACGTAGAGGACGTTGCCGATCCGTTCCGCGAGCGTCTGTGCAACTTGGAGAAGGAGCGTCGACTTGCCGATCCCTGGCTCGCCGCCGAACAGGATCACTCCGCCGGGGATGAGCCCCCCTCCCAGCAGGCGATCGAGCTCGTCGGACCCCGACGGAATGCGCTTCACGTCGGTGAGATCGATCTGCGTGATCGGGCGAAGCTCCTCGCCGAGCCACGAGCTGGCCTCCTGCGGCGACGCCGTGGTCTCCCCCACCTCTGCGAAGGAGTCCCATGCTCCGCAACTTGGGCACCGGCCGAACCCCTTGACCGAGCGGTACCCGCAATTGGAGCAGGCGAACGCCATGCTAGCCGCTCTGTCGGAACCGGAGTTCATCGCCGTTGGCCACGCCAACGACCGATGAGCCCTGGGGGAACTGGCCGAGCAGGATCTCCTCCGAGATGGGGTTCTCGATCAACCGCTCGATCGTCCGTCGCATCGGCCGCGCCCCGTACTTCGGGTCGTACCCCTGACGGATCAGAAGGTCCCACGCCGAGTCGTCGAGCGCGAACTTGATGCCCCGCTCGACGCGCAAGCGCTCCGTCAGTTCGTTGATCATGAGGGTCGCGATCTGGCGAACCTGAGCGCGGTTCAGCTGGTGGAAGACGATGATGTCGTCGAGCCGGTTCAGGAACTCCGGGCGGAAGACGTTGCGCGCCTCGCCGGTGACCCGGCTCTTCATCTCCTGGTACGATTCCTCCGAGCCGTCGCTCTGGTCGCTAAACCCCAGCGTGTCGCGGTCGGTGATCAGCTCGCTCCCGACGTTCGACGTCATAATGAGGACGGTATTCCGGAAGTCGACGCGCCGCCCCTGCGAGTCGGTGAGGATTCCGTCTTCCATCACCTGGAGGAGAATGTTGAACACGTCGCGGTGCGCTTTCTCAATCTCATCGAAAAGGACCACCGAGTACGGACGATGTCGCACTTTCTCCGTCAGCTCACCCGCTTCCTCATACCCCACATATCCCGGAGGAGCCCCCGTGAGGCGAGAGACGGAGAAGCGTTCCATGTACTCCGACATGTCGACGCGGATCAACGCGTCTTCGTCGCCGAACAGAAACTCGGCCAGCGTTTTCGACAGCTCGGTCTTCCCGACTCCCGTCGGGCCGAGGAACATGAACACGCCGACCGGTCGCTTCGGATTCTTGACGCCGGCGTAGGCGCGGCGGATCGATCGCGATACGGCGCGCACCGCTTCCTCCTGGGCGATCAGGCGATCATGGATCTTCTCCTCCATGTTGACGAGCCGGACCGTCTCCTCCTCCTGGACGTGGCCGATGGGAACGCCGGTCCACATCGATACCATCCGTGCGATGTCCCGCCCCGTCGCCTGCAGTTCGCCGCCGAGGATTTCCGACTCGCTCTGTTTCTCGACCTCGGCCGACAGCTCGGCTTTGCGGTCCCGCAGTCGGGCGGCGGTCTCGTAATCCTGCTTGCCGACGGCCTCCTGTTCCTCTTGATCGAGGGCCTCGATCTTCTCCATCAGGGTGCGAACCTCATCCGGGATCTGTGAGCTCTGGAGCTTGATCCGGGCCGCCGTCTCGTCGATCAGATCGATAGCCTTGTCAGGGAGGAACTGGTCGGTGACGTATCGGTCGGACAGACGCGCCGCCTCGTAGAGGGCGTCGTCCGTAATGCGAACGCCGTGGTGTTTCTCGTATCGCTGTCGCAGACCCTTCAGGATCTTGACCGTTTCGTCGAGCGAGGGCTCTTCGACGTAGATCGTCTTGAACCGCCGCTTTAACGCCGGATCCTTCTCCACCGACTTGCGGTACTCATCGGGAGTCGCCGTTCCGATGCATTGAATCACTCCGGACGCGAGCGGTGGTTTCAGGATCGACGACGCGTCGATGGCGCCCTCGGCTCCACCGGCCCCGACGACGGTCTGCAGCTCGTCGATGAACAGGATGATGTTGTCGCTCTCCGCGACCTGGCTGATCAGCGTCTTCAGCCGTTGCTCGAACTCGCCGCGGTACTTCGTCCCGGCGACGACCGATGCCATGTCGAGCTCGAGGATCTCCTTCGAACGCAAGATCGTGGGGACATCGCCGACGGCGATCCGCTGAGCCAGCCCCTCGACGATGGCCGTCTTTCCGACCCCTGACTCGCCGATCAACGCAGGGTTGTTCTTCTTCCGCCGCGTCAGGGTCTGGATGATCCGCTCCATCTCCTCATCGCGGCCGATGACGGGATCGAGGTTGCCGGCCATCGCCTCCTCGACCAGGTTGCGGCCGAACTCCGAGAGGTCCCCCTTGCGTTGGGGTTGGCGGCGCGCGGCGCGGATGGTCATTCCGATCCCCGACGGCGGCAAGAAGTAGGCGCGTGTCTTCGTGAGATCGATCCCGAGCTGCTGCAAGATCGTCGCGCCGGTTCCCTCTCCCTCGCGAAGCATCCCCATGAGGAGATGTTCCGGGCGGATGGTGTTGAGCCCCGCGCGCCGCGCCTCCTCGAAACTCACCTTCATCACGCGCTTGAGACGCGGCGTGGGTTCGAGGTCGTCAGCCGACAGGCGCACCTCGCCGCGCCCCTTCTCCTCCTCGAGGAGCTGCGCGACCTTCTCATAGGTGACGTCGTGAGACGAGAGGAACCGCTGGACGTCGCTGCCAGCCATCTTGAGGAACGCGAGAAGGAGGTGTTCCGTGCCGACGTAGCTGTGTCGCCACTCCTCGGCCTCTTCCTGCGACACGGCGATGATCTCCATCGACTCGCGCGAGAAGCGATCGTACATCGAACCTCCTTCCCTCGGCGTGACCGAATCCGCGAAAGTATACCCGGCTGCAATAGAGCTACAACAGGTCCGGCTTTCGGTTGACCACGGTCATCGCAGCCGCGATTCCCGCTTCACGAAAGAGGTCGATGGCCTCCGCGGCGCGTTCGAGGGCCGGCGTGACGCGCTGCCACTCGTCCGGCGTGAAGCGATCGAGGACGTAGTCCCTCCCGGCGGCACTCCGTCCCTCGACTTCGATGCCGATGCGCAGGCGAGGGATCGTCTCCGTTCCCACACGCTCGATCACCGACGTCATTCCGTTGTGGCTTCCGGGACCTCCCGCAGCCAGCAAGCGGATCCGACCGACGGGGAGGTCGAGATCGTCGTAGATGACGAGAGCATCGGCCGGGTCGATGGCATGCCGTGACAGGAGTCCCTTCACGGCGACGCCGCTCTCATTCATGTACGTCATCGGCTTCACCAGCAGAAGATCGTTCCAGGAATAGACAAGGGCGGACTCTACGATCCGCCCTTTCGTCCGGATTCGATGGAGTGTTCGGTACAGGTCGATGACCTCGAAGCCGACGTTGTGCCTCGTCAGCGCGTACTCGAGCCCGGGGTTTCCCAGCCCGAAGACGGCCTTCAACAGGCCTCCTACGACTCCGGAGCCGCCGTCTCTTCCGTAGCCTCCGCGGCCTCGCCTTCCTCTCCCTCGGCCTCGGCGCCCGCTTCCGCGGCGGTGGCTTCCGCGACCAAGGCGCGCGGCGAGATGACGGCTACGACGACCCGATCGGGTGGGAGCATCGGCTCGACCTTCCCGAAGTCGATCTCACTCACGTGGATCGAGTCGCCAATGTTGAGGTTCGAGACGTCGAGCGTCAGGAGGTGGGGGATGTCTTTGGGCATCCCGTGCACGGGGATCGCGTTGAACTGGACGTTCAGGATGCCGCCGAGCTTCGCTCCGGGAGCCTCGCCGACAATCTTCACCGGTACGTTCAGTTTGAGCGGATGCGTCGTATCCGGGTGGTAGAAATCGACGTGGACGGGGATGTCGGTCACGGCGTCGTAATCGACCACCTTGAGGAAGACGTGCATCTCCTTCGGCTTGCCCTCGCCCGTGATGCGCAGGTTGATCTGGGAACTCCGCGTGATCTTCGAGAACAGTCCCTGAAGATCCTTACGCAAGATGGAGATCGCCTGGCTGTCGATCGACGGCCCGTAGACGACTCCCGGAACGATCCCCTGACGGCGAAGGGCGTTCGCTTTGCCCGACGACCTCTTGCTGACCTCTAGCGTGTGCATTGCAGCTCCTACCGTTCGACTAGTAATGCGGGAAGAGGTGACTCACCGACTTGTCCTCGAAGATCCGGTGAATGGTCTTGGCGAGGTGCTCGCCTACGGAGATGTACTCCACAATCCCGCTCTTCTCCGCTTGCTCTCGAAAGATGGTATTGGTTACGACGACCTGTTTCAAGGGAGAGTCGACCAGGGACGGCAACGCGTCCCCGGAGAACAACCCGTGGGTACAGTAGGCGCGAACCTCGGCCGCCCCGTCGTCGAGGAGGCGGCGTGCGGCCTTCACCAGGGTTCCGCCGGAAGCGAGGATGTCGTCGACGAGGATGGCCTGTTTCCCGGCCACGTCTCCGATGACGTTCATCACGTCCACGACGGATCCGTCGTGGCTGCGGCGCTTCTCCAGGATCGCCAGCGGGAGGTCCAGCTGCTCGGCGACCATTCGCGCTCGGACCGCTCCGCCGGCGTCGGGGGAGACGATCACGGCGTTCTCGATCCCCACCACGTGGGTCCGGATGTGGTCGGCGAAGATCCAGTCCGCTCGGAGGTTGTCGACGGGGATGTTGAAGAACCCCTGGATCTGTCCGGCGTGGAGATCCATGGTTAAGACGCGATCCGCGCCCGCGGTTTCGATCAGGTTGGCGACGAGACGCGCGGAGATCGGGACCCGTCCGGTCTGCTTCCGGTCCTGTCGAGCGTATCCGTAGTACGGGACGACGGCGATGACTTTCCGCGCCGAAGCCCGCCGCGCCGCATCGATGATGAGGAGCAACTCCATCAGGTGGTCGTTGACCGGCGGGCACGTCGGCTGGATGACGAAGATGTCGGCTCCGCGCACCGTCTGACGAATGCGCACCCGGATCTCCCCATCACTGAATCGATCGACGGCCGCGTCGCAGAGGTCGATCCCGAGCGAGGACGACACTTCGCGAGCCAGGACAGGGTTCGCATTTCCCGTCACGAGCTTCAGTTCCTGACCGATCATTCTTCCTCCTCGACGGATAGCGCGTTCTTCCGATCCTTCAGCACCTGGCGGGCCCGGCCGAGGGCCAGCATCTCGGCCGGAACGTCTTCGGTGATGGTCGACCCCGCTCCGACAAACGCTCCCCGGCCGATGGTCACGGGAGCAACCAGGCAAACGTTGCTTCCGATGAAGACGCCGTCTTCCACCACGGTGCGGTGCTTTCCAGCGCCGTCGTAGTTGCACGTGATCGCTCCGGCGCCGACGTTTGTCCCCTCGCCGATCTCCGCGTCACCGAGGTACGAGAGGTGTCCCACCTTCACACCGCGACCCAGTCGGGCCGCCTTCACCTCGACGAAGTTGCCCACGCGGGCTTCCGGCCCGACATCGGCGCCCGGACGCAAGTGCGCGAACGGTCCCACCGTCGAGTGCTCGCGAACGCGCGCGGATTCGAGCACGGAGTACCGAACGACGGCACCCTCTTCAATCGCCGAATCCTCGATCCATGAGTCCGGGCCGAGCGTGCATCCCGGCCCGGCCACGGTGCGTCCGATGAGATGGGTCCCCGGCAGGATTCGCGTGCCGGGTCCGACGCGCACGAGCAGATCGACGTACGTGTGCTCCGCATCGCTGACGAGGACGCCCAGGGAGGCAAGCGATAGAAGCTTTCGTCGACGGGCGACGTGTTCCAGAACGGGGAGGTCGGCGGGGGTAGCGAGTCGACGCAAGTCGTCGGGGTCGCTCGGGGACCACGCCTCATCGTCGCCGAGCGGCCGATCATCAAATCGAGCCAGCGCCTTCAGGAGCGCATCGACGGGATGGATGTCTGCCGGGAAGACGGCCAGCGCCCCTCCCACGGCGGTAGGGCGCGTCGATGGATCCGTTTCGGCGGCGTGTAGGATCGCGTCGAACGTCGCTGCGGTGATCAGCGGCATGTCAGCGCACACGGCGAGCACGCGGCGCCCCTCGAGGCACGATCCCAGACGACGGCGCGCTCCGCCGCCGGCTACGTAGATCGCGCTTCCCGCCAAGTCGAGAGCTTCCATGGGTGTCGTCTCGGAGTCGACGAGCAGGATCACGTCGGACACACCGGCCTCGCGTGCCGCCGCGGCCACGCGTTGCGGAGAGGAAACACCGCAGAAGGCTGCGCCGTACCGCACCTTGTTCCAGGACGTGTCCCCGCTCTGCGCCGCCAAGATCACGGCCACGGTTTGTTCGATGGTCATCTCGCTCCCGCCGGGATGATACGTCAGCCGGGAAGTTCCCATCAACTGGAACGCCGCTTGCAGACGGGTCCGTACGCAACCTATACTTCGCGAACATTCGTGGCACGGGAGGTGGTCGACGTGGTCAAGCGGGTCTTCTCCGGCATCCAGCCGACGGGAACAATGCACATCGGCAACTACTTCGGGGCAATCCGCAATTGGGTCTCGCTCCAGGACGAGGCCGAGTGCATCTACTGCATCGTCGACTACCACGCGATCACGATCGACGTCGACCCGAAGGAGCTTCGCCGGGCGTCCGAGGCAAAGGCCATCGAGCTTCTCGCCTGTGGAATCGATCCGGATCGGTCGATCCTGTTTGTGCAGTCCGACGTCCCGGCACACACCGAGCTCGAGTGGATCCTCGGGTGCGTTACGTCGTACGGCGATTTGTCCCGGATGACGCAGTTCAAGGACAAGTCGGACAAGCAGGAGTTCGTGTCTGCAGGCCTGTTCACGTACCCGATCCTTCAGGCGGCCGACATCCTGATCTACCGCGCCGACGGTGTGCCGGTAGGAGAGGATCAGGTCCAGCACCTCGAGCTGTCGCGTCGAGTCGCGCGTCGCTTCAACTCGCGCTTCGGCGAGTACTTCCCCGAACCGGAGCCGATCGTGCGCAAGGGTGCGCGGATCATGTCGCTCGCCGATCCGACGTCGAAGATGTCGAAGAGCGCTGGGGAGGTTCAGTACGTCGGGGTGATGGAACCCGAGAAGTCGATTCGGAAGAAGGTGCGCTCGGCGGTCACCGACGCCGGACTCGAGGCGGGGGCTGCGATGTCCCCGGGCGTGGCGAACCTCTTCGAGATCCTCGAGCTCGCGTGCGAGTCCGTCGGCGATCCGGCGACCGTGTCGGAGCTCAAGGCCGAGTTCGCGGACGGGAAGCTCCTGTACTCACGGCTGAAAGACATGACGTTCGAGCGTTTGATGGACGTCCTGCGGCCGATCCAGGAACGGCGAGCGAGGATTGCGGCCTCGGGGGATGCCGTAACCCTTCTTCGGGCCGGAGCACGAAAGGCGACGTCGATCGCGTCTGCCACGATGGTCGATGTTC
The DNA here is from genome assembly GCA_028707055.1 of Candidatus Bipolaricaulis sp. Classification (GTDB taxonomy): domain Bacteria; phylum Bipolaricaulota; class Bipolaricaulia; order UBA7950; family UBA9294; genus JAPLGD01. The sequence continues at coordinate 11,997 of JAQTVA010000023.1, forward strand.
GGCGCCTCGTGGGGCTCGGGACCTCGGCATAGGCCGTCGCGCTTTGGCTCTGCCGGTAGAGCCGCCAACTGCGTGGGTTGCGGAGGACGCAGGGACGGGGCACGCCAGAGCGTGCAGCGTTCCGACGCTTCGGAGTCGTGAAATTCCCGTGAGGAGAGATCGAGTCTCCCGCGTTGGGTTCTCGTATCTTCCCGGAGCTCTGCACTCCTGGGATGACATCGCCTTGGGAGCGGCGCGACCGCCAGGCGACCGCTTGAGCGATCACGGGAACGGGGAGATGGGGCGCACGCAGCAACGACCTACGCGCGAACGCCGCCCGCTGCGACGCGCGAGCCGATCGCTGTCCACGCCTTCCGGAGTTCCTCGACGGACAGAGCCGTGCGACTCTCCCACGACGGGTCCACAAGGTGCTTCTCTTTCGGGACGCGGAACGGCTGGAGGACGTAGCGGCGCGCTCCGCGGATCCAGTCAGCGATAGCTACGATGTCGTCCTCGCCGAGGCCGGGGGCGACCGTAGTCCGGAACTCGTAGTCGGCGGCGTCTTCGCGGATCGCCCGAATCGACGCCTCGATCGCCTCGAGATCGACGGCGACGCCGGCGTACTCTGCGTATCGACTCCGGGGGGCCTTCACGTCCATCGCGACGTAGTCGATGAGGCCGCGTCGCAGGAGGGTCGCCAGGACCTCCGGTCGTGACCCGTTGGTGTCGAGCTTGATCCGCAACCCGGCCTCGCGAACGGCGCCGAGGAAGGAGCCCAGGTCCGGTTGCAGGGTCGGCTCGCCGCCGGACACGACGACGCCGTCGAGGAATCCGGTGCGCTCCCGAAGCTTGGCCAAGACCGCGTCTGCAGCAAGTGCTGTGCCTTGAGGTGCGAGCTCCGGTAGGACGAGCTCCTGGTTGTGGCAGAACGGGCAGCGGAGGTTACAGCCGACGACGAAGACGAGGGCCGACACCCTTCCGGGATCGTCGGACAACGACATTGGACTGAACGCTCCCACGCGCACAGCCACCTCGAACTAGACGGATCGAGTGCCCGTCGTTGCGAACGCCTTGCGGTCCGCGAATTCGGCCCTCTTGCCATCGTTCCACTGCTCGACGGGGCGGAGGTATCCGACGATTCGTGAGTACACCTCCGCCGGCGAGCCGCACGTCGGGCACGCCGGGTGCTCGCCGGCGATGTACCCGTGCTCGGGGCAGATCGAGAACGTCGGCGTCAACGTGTAGTAGGGAAGCCGGAACGACTCGGCAATCTTCCGCACCAATCGTTTCGTCGCGCCGGAGTTCGGCAGCCGCTCCCCGAGAAACCCGTGGAATACCGTCCCCCCCGTGTACTTCACCTGCAGAGGATCCTGAATCCGCAAGGCCTCATAGAGGTCATCCGTGAACCCCACCGGAAGCTGGGTCGAGTTCGTGTAGTACGGCGTCTTTCCCCCGTGAACCTCGAGATTGTAGATCCGGAGGTCCGGGAAGCGCTCGATGTCCTTTTTCGCCAAGCGGTAACTCGCGCCCTCCGCCGGAGTGGCTTCGAGGTTGTAGATCTCTCCGGTTTCCTCCTGGTACGATCCGAGCCGCTCGCGCATCCAGTCGAGGGTACGAAGCGCAAACGCTTGCCCGGCCGGCTCGGCGAGCGAGCCGCCCAGCAGGTTCAGCACCGCTTCGTTCATGCCGAGGATTCCAATGGTGGAGAAGTGATTGCGCCAGTATCCGCCTTCCGATTCC
>JAQTVA010000024.1 GCA_028707055.1 Candidatus Bipolaricaulis sp.
GAGGTCGTGGTGAGCCGGTAGATCCCCGGCCACTTCGCCAAGAAGCCGAAGGATGCGGGCGCGACGTCCGCTACGCGGCCGGAGGGATCCTCCAGGCGTTGAGGCAGACCGTACGGAGCGAACGGAATCGCGGCGCCCACCGTCGCAGCGTGTGGCGGGGCGGACAAGCTTGAGAGAGAGAGCCAGTAGAGGATGTTCCTCACCAGGATTGGGAAGTCCACGGTCAAAGGGAGGTTCGTCTGGATGGGATCAGGAGCGAGAAGCACGACGCGCCGCCCTGGCAGCTCGGCCCGCCAGAGGATCGCCTCTCCCGCGGACGAGAGAACGGCGACGCCCGCCGCCCGCGGTTCGATCCCGGGCGAACGCAGGACCACGAGGTTCGCGGGATCCACGCTCTCGAGGATCGGGTCCCCCGGAGCGACTTCCGCGACGAGCCCCGGGGATCTCTCCTCGTCCTCCCCAACCTCGACCACGCCTGAGAGGGATCCGTGGATCACGAACACGCTCCCCGGCACATCCGCGGGAAGCGCAACTCCGCACGCCACGATGATGTCCGCGGCCGTGGGATCGTCCGCCTCGAGGAATCGCACGCCGCCGACGGATGTCAAAGCCGCGCGAAGGTAACGATCGATCTCCCCGACGACCCGAACGGTCCACTCCGTCCGACGGGCGAGGCTGAACACGCGGGAGTCGTCCGCGGGGAACGCATCCCCGCCCTCGATCGCTGCGGTGAAGACCGGTCCGAGGGACATCGGGAAGGGAAGGACGTACGCCTCCTCTTCCCCCGGCGAGAGAAGCGCGGAGAGCCGGGTGCTCCACGCTCCATCGCTCAACCGCACGACAGCCTCGCGATACGAGGATGTGTCGTTGCGCACGCGCACGAAGGCGATCGCCCCTGTCCCTCGGGGGTCCTCTCGGACACTGAACGCGGTGAGCGCCACATTCTCCCCGGGGGAGAACACCGCGACGTCCAGGCCGGGGAGCGAGAACCCCGACGGGTGGTCGGTCAGAAGGACGACGCGCTCGAAGGCACCGCCCTGACCTGCCAGGAGCCCACGAAGATCTTCCTCGGTTCCATCGGCGAACCAGGTCGGCTCCCACGCCGCGATCGCTCGCCGCGCCTCCTCGGGATCCTCGGAGAGCGGAGCCAGGACGCGCGGCGAGGAAGACAGCTCCAGGACGGCGATGGGCGTCGCCGTGTAGCGATCCAGAACGGCGAGCGCCTCCGATCGGACGAGGTCGGCGGTCCCGGTGCCGCTCGCACTCCTTCCGTGGATGCTGGCGCTTCCATCGAGGACGATCGCCAAGCTGGCGAGTGACGGCTTCGTCGTGACCAACGCCGGCCCTGCAAGGGCGAGGACCACCGCGGCAAGGACGAAGAGCTGCAGGACGATCAGGCCGTTCCACCGAACGCGGAGACGAGCGGCGCGGGCGCGGGAGTCGTCGGGCAACCCCTCCCAGAGAGCCACGTAGGCCACGTCGTGGCGTTCCCGACGGCTATGCAAGAAGTGCAGGAAGACGATCCAGGCGGCCAGGGCCAGGAGCCAGAGGTGGCCGGCACTCACGAGAATCACTGAAGGATGCCTCCCGCGCGCAGCCGTTCGTGAATGAGAACCTCCAACGGGACATCGGTTGGGGCCAGGATGTAAGGCGTGCGATGGTCCGAGAGGTAGGCGCGTAGCCGTCCGAGGTGGTCTCCCAGACGGCGCCCGTAGAGGGCGAGCGTCCCGCTTCCGACCGACAGGGACACCCTCCGGCCGGTTTCCACGTCCGCGAGCACGACGTCGCCCTCGAGCGTCGGCCTCAGCTCGTCGGGATCGAGGATCTGGATGACGACAACTTCATCCCCTCGATGGTAGAGACGGGAGAAGCCCTCCTCGTACCCGGCGCCGGAGAGAAAGTCGGAGAGCAGAAAGACGAGGCCGCTCTCGCGACTCGCCGAGACGAACTCCGAGAGGGCACGGTCGATCGACGTGCTGCCCGCGGCGGGCATCCGCTCGAGCGCGCGCACGATGTGCGTCATCTGTCCGATCCCGTGGCGCGGGAGCACGACCGGAAGAAGCCGATCGGTGAACGGGACCAGGCCGACCCGGTCCTGCCCGCGCAGTCCAAGATACGCGAGCGTGACCGCGAGGCGCGCCGCGTAGCGAGCCTTGGGGGACGCGCCGAGGCGCATCGACGCCGAGAGGTCGACGAGCAGGTAGATCGGCAGATCCGCTTCGTGCACGAAGGACTTCACGAGAACGCGGTCCAGGCGTCCGTAGACGTTCCAATCGATGTGGCGGAAGTCGTCGCCCGGCGCGTACTCGCGGTACTCGGCGAACTCCACGCTCACGCCGACGCGCGGCGAGGCGTGGACGCCCGCCAGCTTCCCCTTGCGCCGCCCTTTCGCGATGACTTTGAGGTTCGACAGCCGCGCCAGGAAGGCCTCGTCGAGCAGAGGTTCCATCACAGGATCGGAGTCTCCTCCCAGACCTGGTCGAGGAGAGACGAGACGCTCACGCCCTCGGCTTCTCCCTTGAAATTCAGGATCACTCGGTGCACGAGAGCGGGCCGGAACACCGCCTCGATGTCGGCTCTTCTTACGTTGGGCTCTCCGGCCAGCAGGGCGTGAGCCTTGGCGCCGAGGATGAGGGCGATCGCCGCTCGCGGGCTCGCCCCGTACTCCACGAACGACCGGATGTCCTTCGGGGCTTGTCCATGCTCGGGGTGGGTTGCGAAGACCAGCCGTGCGATGTACTCCCTGAGAGGCCGCGCGATCGGGATCTCCCGCGCGACGGACTGCGCGGACAGCACGTCCTCGGCGGTCGCGACCGGCTTCGGAAGCCAGTGTCCCACGTGCTCGGTGTTTCGCTCGGTGATCGCCACCAACTCCTCGACGGAGGGGAAGCCGACGCCGACCTTGAAGAGGAAGCGGTCGACCTGCGCCTCGGGGAGCGGGTACGTGCCCTCCATCTCGATGGGGTTTTGCGTAGCCAGGACGATGAACGGCGAGTCGAGCGGGTACGTCGCCTTGCCGACGGTCACCGTTTGCTCCTCCATCGCCTCGAGCAACGCCGACTGCGTCTTGGGCGTGGCGCGGTTGACTTCGTCGGCGAGGATGACGTTTCCGAAGATCGGGCCGGGGGAGTACGTGAACCGCCGCTGGCCTCCGTCCTCGGAGAGAACGTTCGTCCCCAGAATGTCCGCGGGCATGAGGTCGGGGGTGAACTGGATGCGCGAGAAGCGTAATCCTAGAGCGCTTGCGAGAGCACGGACCAGGAGGGTCTTCCCCAATCCCGGAACCCCCTCCAAGAGCAGGTGCCCGCCACAGAGGAGCGCGATGAGCGTGGACTCCACGACCGCCGCCTGGCCGACGATCGTCTCGCCGATCGCCCCGAGAAGGCGTTGGGTCAGAGCGCTGGCCTGATCGAGATCTCGTTCGTTGATCATGGTTCTCCTTGGGTGATCGTTTCGAAGTAGGCACGGACAAGGTCCTGCAGCTCGGGTGCAAGCGCGCGCGTCTCCAATAGGGCCCTCAGGGTCTCGACCTTCAGGGACAGGGCGCCCGGCGGCCCACTCTCCCCCGCAGCCGGGGCCTCAAACGGAAGCCCCCTGGTCATGAACCGCCAGACGTCCCCGCTCGTGCCCCACTCGCTCAAGAGCTCCGTGAACACGAGCCCTGCGGCGCCTGGTGAGCTTGACGCGTTCCCCTCGCCCCTGCCAGCCCTCCCCCCCTGTTCGCCGGAGGAAGGTGCGGATCTGCCCTCGTCCCCCGGGGCCGCCGGGTCCGTCCCCAACTCCGCGTCGTCCCCCGCGGGGCCTTCCGGGCGGCCGTCGACGTCCCCTTCCCCAGGCAGCGTGTCACGCGGATCGCCCGTGCCTTGCGACGCATTCCCCTCCTCCACGGCATACCCTGAGGGCGTCCCATCCTCGCCCGGATCGGTTGGGCGGAGCTCCCCGAGAAGCTCCTGCGCCATCGCAATCTCATCTTTCATCGCGTCGCCCGGTTCCCCTTCGAGGATGGCAAGGAGAGCTCGACGGAGGGGCGAGTCGGGCAGGCCCTCGGCAAGGTCGCGAAGGGTTTCTCGTTCGTCTTCCGTCAAGTCGAAGTCCTGCGGGGCCTCGTCTTGGCTTCGACTCATGATCTGCGAGAGAACGTCGGAGAGTGCTTGGCCGTCGTCCGATCCCCGACCACCGGACCCGCGCCGGTCTTCCTCCATCGCTCCGTCGCTCGAACCCAACAGCCCGCGCGACGGGGGCGTCGGCAGGAGCTCGGCAAGGGCGTCGACGAGGGGCTCCGCGACCGCACCTTGCTCCGGACGGACGGGCTCGGCGGCCACCCCGCCCACGGGCGGCCCGCCGAACCGGGCGGACGGGTCCGCTTCGCTCGCGCTCGGCGTTCGGGAGGTTGCAGCCGGTGCGACGGCTGGGACGGGGGAGACGGTGGGCGGGCGGCCGCCCGCCGCCAGAACGAGGGCGGCCGCCAAGGCGGCCATCCCCACGCCCCACGGCAGGATGTCGGCGCGCCGCGGACGCAGAACGCGTTGCCACACCGGCGGATCGAGCGCGAGTTTCTCCTCGATGCGCCGCTGAAGAGCGGGAGCCGCATCCCGCGACCGAAGCTCGTAGAGCGAGCTGAGCCGCTCTCCCGTGCCCAGCGCGAGGTCCACGGAGAGGAGGACATGCGGGAGAGACACTCTGCGAGCGCGCCCGACCCCCCATCCCACCGCGGCGGCAACCCCGGCGAGGAGCAGCGCGCCCGCCGAGAGCGCAAACCCCGGTCGGACGGCCGCACACCGCATGGCTCCAGACGCGACGAGGACGGCGCCCGCCGCCGACGCGAAGGCGATCCCCGCCGTTCGCAGCCCCTGCATCGCCTTGTACCTGCGTGCAATGTCGCTCTCGAGCGATCTTGAGCTAGACGGCATGGGCTTCACCCCGCAATCGGGCCGCAACGACACAGAGTGCGGCGAGAAGCGCCGTAGGGGCGAAAAAGGCCGCGAGAGCCTGGAGAGGCGAGGCACCATCGACGAGAAGCCGCGCGGCGCCGATCGGGGACAGAAGCGGCATCCTCACGAGCGGAACCAGACTCACGGCGAGAAGGATCGCGTAGCCGGAGAGGGAGCGCGTGGGGGAATCCCCCGCTCGCTCGATCCGCCCGTTCTGCACGGCGCAGACGAGCGCGGTGACCGTCGCAAGCAAGACCACGAGGGCGAGGCCTCCCTCGCGACCCGGGAAGAGGGCACAGGAGAAGACGAGATATGGAAGGCAGAAGAGCTGTCCGAGGAGAACGCGGAGAGCCAGCCGGCCGATCCTCCGCGACGCTTGCTCCCGACGTTCGGCGTCGGCCGATCCGAGGCTGAGTCCGAGGAGGCCCATGGCGAGGACGTACGCATCGAGGAAGACCCACGTCATGTCGAGACCGAGCGTACGAACGATCTGCTGCGTACTCCCGAGCTCTCGCACGACGCGCGCTCCCGGGACGGAGAGGACGAGCGCGATGCCGCAGAAGAGGACCAGTCCGAAGAAGAGACGTCCGCTCTCATGATCGATCGGGAGTGGCGGTCTAGTCACGCTCCACCTCGATGACGTAGAGGACGATGTCCCGCGCGCTCGTCCTCGCCTCCGTTCCCGACGTTGTCTCCGTGACTTCTCCCGCGACCAGCCAGGTTCCGCGCTCAAGCGGGAGCATCCGTGCGACCCCCTCGAACAGCCGGTCGATCGCGTCGCCTTCGGCGCCCAGCGCGCGTGAGCCCCAGGGAAGCGGATCGCCGAGTCGCCACGCCGTCTCCCCAGGCTCGAGCGACGGCAGAGCGAAGACTTCTCCGTCGAGGAGAAGAAGGGCGTGGTCCACGGACCGTGGCAGGCGGCTCGTCACGAGCAGCTCTCCCTGGCGGGTCAGCGCCGCCTGGGCGAACGAAGGCTCGTCCCGCTGCACTGCGAGCAGTCGACGCTCTCCGGGGGCAAGCGCGATCCATGCCGAGCCCTCGGTGACCGAGACGGTGTACGATCCGCGGTCGTTGCCCGGTTGGAGGACCTCGAAAGGACTGCCGTCCGCCCGCACCCGGACAGCCACGGACTCCCTCGCCGCCGAGACCGAAGCGGAACACGTCACAGACGCGGCCAGCGAGCCGCCGACCACCCATCGGACGTTCGTCTGATACGCATCACTGAGGGCGCGCGGCGCCGCGTAAAGGTACGAGCCCACGGTCAGGAGTCCAAAGACGCCGATCACGGCCGCGGATCGCCACCGCCCACGCCGCGCGGCGAGCGCCCGCAAGGCGAGAATAGAGAGTCCGACAAGGGCCAGCGCGGCCAGTGCGTTGGGACGCCTGACCGGCTGGAGGTCCAGGAGGTCCGACGTGATCCCGAGGAGCGACACGGCGCGCGCACGGGGCACGCACGATCGAATCTCGCTCAGGTCATCGCCTTCCAGGGTTGACGCGTCCGTGCTCACGAGCGTCACGGTCCCGACGCCGTACGGAGCGGACACGATCCACGGAATCCCTTCCTTCGACGCCAAGACGGCGGCGCCTCCGCGAAGGTCGCCCGTCAGAAAGCGCCTTTCGTTCCGCGTCGTCAGGATGGGATCCACGATCGGAAGAAGCTCCCGCAGCCGCGGCGCGTCCAGGAGGAAGAAGTCGCCGCCCGTGAAGACGACCAGGGAGCCACCGGACAGGACCCACCGCGCAAGAGCATCCCACCGGTCGGCGTCCAGACCGCTTCGCGTATGCCCGATCCACACGCTCTCCGCAGCGGAGTACGCCGACCAGGCTCGAGGCAGCTCCGCGGGAGAGAGCAGCGCGAACGGTTCGGGAAGCCGGGTCGCGAAGCCTCCGACGCCGACGGGGAACGGTCCATCTTCCTTGGCAGAGCGAAGATCGACCTCCCTCCGGGCCAGAACCCGCCCGTCGGCCGTCAGAAGCAGAACACGCAGTGGAAGGGCGACGTCGTGGATCATGAAGACCTCTTCGCACTCCTCCGCGTCCGAGGGCGCGACGGGCACCTCGTACGAGATCGTGGCCCCTGCGAGCCACGTGCCGCCGGTGTTCTGGACGACTCGAAGGCGAACGGCTTCCTCCGAAAGGCCATTGCACACCACGCGGAGAGGGGCCGGAAGCGCCGGCACGACGCGGCCGCCGAGCCCGATCGCGACGTCGAGGCCATCGGCGCCACGAACTCCCCCGGCAAGACTCCCGAATGCCAGGACGCTCACCAGGAAGACAAGCCTGCGCCGTTTCGCCATCGAGTGCCGCACTCCTCAGGCCGGTTCGTGCGAGGGCGCGCAACGCTCCGCGGGCGCTCGGGCCGCCGCTCGCCGTGACGCCACATCGCGACTCTATCGCGGGGCTTCCGCCCCGTCAACGATCTGCGCCGGACCCCCTCGGAAGAGGCGACCCGTTTCCCTTTCGCGCAGCAGCATCCTTCGCCACAGACGTCTCTCCCGCGTCTCGCCGTGCGGTTCGCCGCCACGGCAGGCCGGGAGTGTCGCGAGGCGCGCCCGACGCCAAAGAAACGGCCCCCGAGGGGATCTCCCCCGGAGGCCGTGACCTCTTCTTCGTCGGCGGCTCTACGCCGTTCGCCTCAGGCCGAGAGACGCGTCGGACGTCCTGGCGGCATCGCCCAACGCCTGAATCTCGCGGTACCGCCGACAGGCCACCATGTGCCCGTCGCCGACGTCGGCGAGCGTAGGCTCCTCTTCCTCCCAGCACTCCGGAACGCTGTACAGGCACCTTGGGTGGAAGCGACAACCGGCCGGGATGTTCGTCGCCGCAGGGATCTCCCCCTTGATCGGAACGTCTTTGATCCGGTTGACTCTGCCCGAGACCGGCTCGCAGACCGCGCCAATCAAGGCTTTGGTGTACGGATGCAGCGCCATGTCGATGAGCGTGCCCGCCTTCCCCATCTCGATGATCTTCCCGAGGTACATGACGGCCAGCCGATCGGTGAAGTAGCGCGCCGTCGAGAGGTCATGCGTGATGTAGATGTACGTCAGACCCATCTCGCGCTGGAGCTGCTTCATCATGGCCAAGATCTCGGCCCGTGTGGACAGGTCGATCATCGACACCGGCTCGTCCGCCACGATGACGCTGGGATTCAGCATCAGCGTGCGCGCCGTGGCGGCGCGCTGGCGTTGGCCGCCGCTGAGCATGTGCGGATGCCTGGCCAGGAACTCCTCCGGCGGCGAAAGCTTGACTTCGTCGAGGATCTCACGCACCCAGACGTCCCGCTCCGCTCGGTCCTTGCCCACATTGTGAATCTCGAGCGGCTCCATCAGGACGTCTTCGACGGTGAATCGAGGGTTCATCGACGCATACGGATCCTGGAAGATCATCTGGACGTGCCGCCGGTGTTGCGCGAGTGCGGCGCCCGTGATGTGGGTCACGTCCTCTCCCTGCAGCATCAGCCGCCCGTCGGTGATGTCGAGGAGCTTCATGATGAGCTTGCCGGTCGTCGTCTTTCCGCAACCGGATTCCCCCACGAGGCCGAAGATCTCGCCCTTTTCCACCGAGAACGAGACCCCGTCGACGGCGCGAACCCACGTCCGCTCGCGCCGCATAACCTGCGTCACGCTTCGCTTGACCGGGAACCACTTCGTCAGGTTCTCCGCCACGAGGATCGGCTCACTCATCGAAGCACCTCCAGCAGGCGACCATGTGATCGGGCTCGATCTCACGCAACGGGACGTCATCGTGGGCGCACCGCTCCAGCAGCACCGGACAGCGCGGGTGGAACCGGCAGCCCTCGGGGGGCGCCACCAGATCCGGAGGCGTCCCCGGGATGAACGCAAGCTCCTCCACCTCTTCGTGGAGGCGCGGCGTGGCTCCGAGGAGTCTCTGAGTGTACGGGTGAGCCGGACCCTGGGGGCCGTAGATCTGCGCGTTCGTCCCCAACTCGGCGATCCGCCCCGCGTACATGACCAGGATTCGATCCGAGACCTCCGCTTCGATCGAGAGGTCGTGCGTGATGAAGATGAACGACACCCCGACCTGCTCCTTGAGGTCCTTCAGAAGGTTGATGATCTGGGCCTGGACGACCACGTCGAGCGCCGTCGTCGGCTCGTCGCAGATGATGACCTTGGGCTCGAGGAAGAGGGCGGTCGCAATGACCACTCTCTGCTTCATCCCCCCCGAAAGCTCGTGCGGGTAGCGGCGCAGCACATCGTCAGAAAGGCCCACCAAGTTGAGGTAGTTCTTCATCCGGTCCGTGGCGTCCTTCTTCTCCATCTGGCGATGCTGCTGGAGGGTCTCCCGCATCTGCTTTTCGATCGTGTACACCGGGGTGAGGCAGTTCATCGCGCCTTGGAACACCATCGCGATGCTCTCCCACCGCACCCTGCGACGCAGCTCGCTCTCGGACAGCATGAGAATGTCCTGCCCCTCGAGCAGGATCTTCCCGCCGATGATCCGCCCCGGCGGCGTCGGCATGTTCAAGAGCGCCGTGCCCATGGTTGTCTTCCCGCACCCGGACTCGCCCACGACCCCCAGCGTCTCGCCCTTCCTCAGGAAGAATGAGAGTTTGTCGACTGCGCGGACGACCCCCTTGCGGGTGAAGTAGTGCAGTTCGAGGTCTTGGACTTCCAGGACTCGTTCCTTCTCCATTCGCTACTCCCTACCTCGTTCTCAGTTTCGGGTTCAGGATCGTGTCCATCGCGAATCCGATGAACGCGAATGTCATGCCCATGAGGGCGATCGCCAGGCCCGGCGGGACGATCCACCACCAGATCCCCTGCAGCACAGCGCCGCTGGAGAACGCATCAAACAGGATCTGCCCCCACGTCACGACCGTCGCGTCGCCAAGGCCGATCAGGCTGATGCTCGCCTCGTAGGTGATCGCTCCGGGCACCGCGAGGGCCATGCTGGCGAACGCATACGGGACCAGTTGAGGGATCATGTGCTTGAACAGGATCCGGCGGTGCGTTGCGCCGAGGCCGTGCGCCGCTTCGATGTACGCGTTCTCCTTGAGCTGCAGAGCGATCGAGCGCACGGTCTTCACCGGGCCGACCCAGAAGAACACGCACATCATGATGATCATGATCCAGATGCTTGGCTTGAAGACCGCACTGAGCACGATCAGGATCGGGAGGAGCGGAATGCTCACGAAGATCTCGTAGATCCGGTTCATGAGCGAGTCTACCCACCCCCCGAAGTAGCCGGACGTGACGCCGTACACGACGCCGACGGCCACCGAGATGAGCGACGTCAGGAGGCCGATGATGAGCGCCCATTTCGTCCCCGCAACCAGGCCGCTCCACAGGTCCCGCTTGTTCCCGTCCGTTCCGAGGATCCCGGAGACCCCGCCCGCGATCACGACCTGAGCCCGATCGAGCTTCGCCGTCGCGCCGACGAGCGTCACCTGCAGGGTCGTCTTGTACGTCCCGTTCAAGACCTCCGGCTCCGAGAAGATCCCGTGCTGCGCCTTCCCGAACAGGGCGCCGACGGCGTTGATCTGCTTCGGGTTGCGGGCGGACGCGATCGCCGGATCCTCCGCGGAGGCCACCATCTGGTAGACCCGTTCGCGCAGGTTCTGATCCACCGAGATTCGAAGCTGCTGCGAGCCGCTGCTCGAGGTCTGCTTCGTGTACGTCAACGTGCGCCCATCGGGCCGCTCGACGGTGATCGAGAGCGCCACCTGCCCGGTGATCGCGAGATCCACCAAGACATCGCTCGGCGGCCTCCCCGCCTGGTACTCGTACGGGAAGTCCATGGTGACGGAGCGCAGGCCGTCGGTCTGTTCCACCACGTTGTGCGGTTCGATCACCGCCGACTTCGCGTAGTCCTTGCTCGTGAACCAGTTCACCCACACGGGCATCGCGTAGCGTGGGGAGTTCGTCCAGTACAGCATGTCGCGCCAACGCGTGTTCGTGTCGCGGTACGTCAGGAGAGGCCCCTCAAACACGACGCCAATCAGGAACACGACGAACAGCACGAGGCCGACCACACCGAACCGGACTTGGCGAAACTCCTTCCAGAACGAGCGAAGCTGAGCCATGCGGTCGCGCTTCATGCCTTACCCCCCACCTTCACACGCGGGTCGAGGAACCCGTAGATCAGGTCAAGGAACGCGAGTCCCGCAATGTAGATTCCGGTGGTCATCGACAGGTTTCCCATCAGAACCGGAATGTCGTTCTGCTGAACCGACTGCCAATAGAGACTTCCCATCCCGGGCCAGCTGAAGATGCCCTCGTAGATGATCGCCCCGAACAGCGACCCCAGCAAACCGAGAACGGCCATGGTGACGATCGGCGGCGCCGCGGCGCGCAGCGTGTGCCCGAAGAGCACCCGCCGCTCGGAGATCCCGCGCGCCCGTGCCGACATGATGAAGTCCTCCTGCAGCGTCCCGAGCACGATGTTCCGGGCGATGTAGGCGATGCCCCAGAAACCGAGGACGACGAGGGTCATCACCGGCAGGATCATGTGGTACATGAGATCGAGGGTGTATCCGATGCCCTCCGGAGGCGGCGTCGAGTGCATCGCACCGGACGGGAACAGCGGAATCGTGAAGGCAAAGAACATGATGAGCAGCATGCCGAGCCACCACGCCGGCATCCCGTAGACGACCATCGTCCCGACCGACGTCGCCTTATCCATCAATCCGCCGGCCTTTCGCGCTTTCCGCATGCCGAGGATGATCCCGAGAATGAGGTCGATCAACGAGACGGTGCCGAACAAGAGCAGCGTCCGCGGGATTCGCTCCGTCACGATCGTCATCACGCTCTGCGAGCCCGCCGACGAGCGGATGATCGTCGACTGCCCGAGGCGGAACGTGACGGTGTCGATCGTCCGCCAGAAGATTCGGCTCATCAGCGGCTCATCGAGATGATAAAGCCTATAGAGCTCCGCCTTGCGTTGCTCCTTCCAAACGAGGAACTCGTTCGGGTCGCGATTCTGCATCACGCGCGCCCGTGCCCTCGACTCGCCGTTCACCGTCTCCTGAATCTGCGATCGGAGGACCCTGTCCGCCACCGAGTTGAACAGCGCAGAGAAGATGAACACGATCACGGCGAACATCAAGAAGGCATAGAACACGCGACGGACCGCGTATTTCCAGTACATGTCGCTCTTGCCTCTCCTTCCCGTCCCGCGCAAGAAAACGGGCGGTGCCTGCGCCGAAGCGCTTCCGACACCGCCCGATCTAGTTGCCTCTAGGCCCTATCTACCTCTGCATCCTCCGATCCTACTGGAGCAGCAGCGTAGCGCCCGACGCGGACGGAAGACCGTCAGCGGGTGCCGCAATCGCGACGATGGTGTACGCTCCGGCGGCAAGGCCCTTCGTCAGGCTGCCTGGAATGACAACCTCGAAGGTCCCGGCCTGCGTCAACTTCGCCGTGAGCGTCGTCTCGCCCGTGTCCGTCACGAACACCAACGAGATCGCGGCCTGGCTGGCCGGCTCGAAGACGTCGTACGGATAGCGGCCTTCGCTCGCCTTGATCGTGATCGCCACGTCGGCGCCGATCTTGCCGACGGCCGGGACGATGACGTCGTCGACGCGCGCCGTGCCGACTTCCATCGTGTCGAGCCAGTACTGGCCCGAGAACGGGTAGCTCGGATCGCGGTTGGCCTTCAGCACCATCTGGTTGTTGGCGGGATCGAACGAGTCGATGTAGTACCCACCGTTCCCGATGTACGCATGGCCGTGCGCATCGATGAAGTCGATGGCGTTCTGGTAGTACCCGAGGATGTCATCGACCGTCTTGCCGGCCGCGGGGAGCAGCGGAGCGAGGTACGCCGGTACGAACTTGGCGTTCTTCATCTCCACGAGCTTCGCGCGGATGTCGGCGACGATGGCCGGGACGAGAATGTCGACCTCGGTCACGCCGCTCTGCTGCGTGAACGAGTAGACGGTCCCCGAAGCGCTGCCTTCCGCCACCATCTTCCCGAGGGCCTCAATGACGGTCCACTTCACACCCTGCGCGTGGTTGGCCGCGCGCGGGTAGAGAGCCGGGACTCCGGACGACCCGACGCGGTTGATGTCGGGCGGGAAGTTGTTGTCGAAGTAGTTGTGGATCGTGCCGTTCGCCCAGTCGTAGATCGAACCGTGCGAGTACTCGAATCCCGGCAGGACCGTCGTGGAGTACGCCGAATCGTAGAACGGATCGCCGGGGAAGTCCTCAACCGCCCACTCGGTGGCGAAGCCTTCCGAGGCCGCGAAGTCCAAGAGCGAGAACTCGCTGCCGTCATGCGACTTCGGGGTCTTGAAGCTGTAGTCCGCCTCGGCCCACGCAATCTCGCCGCCGGTCGAAACCCACGCCTTCTTCGTCGAGTCCCACTCGGTCGCAGCCGCCGGCACCTTGATCTTGCCGACCGCCGTGCCGTCGTCGGCGAAGTCGACCTGGACATTCACGTTCGACCAGCTCGCGAGAATCGGCGTGTACGCCGCCGAGCCGGGGGCGTTGTTCGTGGTCGCTTCGGTGCACTGCCCGATGAGGTTCGCCGCGTAGTAGTCGTTGAATCCCTGCGTACCGATCGGATCCCAGGCGTTCAGGAACAGCGAGCCGCGCGCCGAGAACTGCGTGACGCGGACGGGCCGATCCTTGTTCGTCGGAACCATCGTGTACATCGAGAAGTTGTTGATGCCGTCGCCGAGACCGTACAGGAACCG
>JAQTVA010000025.1 GCA_028707055.1 Candidatus Bipolaricaulis sp.
GCTTCCCGGATGCGGGGATCGAGAGGTTGTACGCGCGCGCCAGCCGCGTGATCGAATCCATGAGGATCACGACATCGTGACCCAGCTCGACGAGGCGCTTCGCGCGATCGGTGACCAGCTCGGCGATCCGCGTGTGATGCTTCGGTTCTTGATCGAACGTCGCCGCCACGACCTCGCCGTTCTTGATCGAACGTGTGAAGTCCGTCACTTCCTCCGGGCGCTCGTCGACCAGGAGGACGAACAGCTTGATATCGGGGTAGTTCGCGTTGATTCCATTCGCGATCTTCTTCAAGAGCGTCGTCTTTCCGGCCTTCGGCGGAGAGACGATGAGCCCGCGTTGACCCTTTCCGATCGGGCAGAAGAGGTCGATGATTCGGGTCGAAATCTCCTCCGGGTCGTGCTCCAGCTTCAGGTGCTGGTTCGGGTGGAGCGGCGTCAGCTCCTGGAACTGCACGCGTCGGCGGGATTCCTCGGGGTCGCGCGCATTGACGGAATCCGCCTTCAGAAGGGCAAAGTAGCGCTCGTCATTCTTCGGCCCGCGGATCGGGCCGGAGACGAGGTCGCCGTCGCGGAGCGCAAAGCGCTTGATCTGAGACGGGGAGACGTAGATGTCGGCCTTCCCGGGGAGGCAGCTGTCGCTGCGCAGGAAGCCATACCCGTCGGGGTGAAGCTCCAGGATGCCATCGACGAACTGGAGATCCTTGTTCCGTGCCAGATGCGCCATCACCATGCGCAACAGGTCGTCCCTCCCGATCTGCCGGGAGTTCTTGATGTCCATCGTTTCGCCGAATTGCTCCAGCTCGTCAATCGTCATTCGACGCAGTTCTCGGATTTCCATGCCCACTCACCTCAGTCTCTGATCTTCGGCGCGTCGCTTGGAGAAGCCCCGTCGACGGGCCGAGAGACGGAACTCTCAGCGGATCTCGCCGCTCGTCCGATCCTCGAGCTTGCCGACGCGAGTCGCGTGCCGTCCGCCCTCGAACAGCGCCTCCAGCCAGGCGCCCACGATGTGCTCCGCGAGGCCCGTTCCGAGGACGCGCGCCCCCAGGCACAAGACATTCGCGTCGTTGTGTCGGCGACTCATCTCCGCCGAGAACGAGTCCGTGCACGTCGCCGCACGAATCCCGGGGAACTTGCCGGCGGCCATCGCCATCCCGATGCCGGTTCCGCAGATCAGGATTCCCCGCTCCGCTTCGCCGCGCCGGATCCGTTTCACCACCGCGCGGGCGATGTCCGGATAGTCCACGGGCTCCGTGGAGTTCGCTCCGACGTCCGTCACATCGTGCCCTCTTAGGATCCCGTCCACTAGATGCTGCTTCAGCAGAACGCCGGCGTGGTCCGCACCGATCGCGATCCTCATCTACAACCTCTTGAACAGCCACTTGATCATGTCGCCGTACATCCGCAGCCGGTCCGCAACTCCCTTGGCGAACCCGCGCTTCTCCTCTTTCAGGACGTGCGTGACGCCATCGAGCTTGACGTACTCCTTCTTCCATCCCTCTTTGGCCGCCAGCTTCGACAAGGCGATCTCAATCCCGAAGTTCATCTCGTGCACGTTCTCCTTGGCGCGTTCCCACAGCCGGCGCGGGAGGATCCGCTGCCCGGACGCGTAGGGGTTGATTCTCTGCGCCAGGTCCGTGTTCCTTCGGCCGTCGGCGAACACGCCCACCGCCATGTCCAGGTCCTGATCGACGTACGTCCGGATCAGCCGGTCGACGTGCTCCGTCCGGAGATTGACGAGGTCCGCGTCGAGGAACAAGAACACATCGTGCTTCGCCGCCGACACCCCGGCGTCGAGCGCGGCCGCCTTCCCGCGGTTCTCGGGCAGACGCACGAGACGCACGGGAAACCGGCTCGCTTCGTCGGCCGTGGAATCCTCGGAGCCGTCGTCGACGACAATGACTTCAGCCACCAGGCGGCTTCCCAGGATGGGCTCGAGCACCGCCCCGATCCGTCCGGCCTCGTTGTACGCAGGCACCACCACGGAAATGCTCATCGATTCTTGAGTTATGTGAATGGGTGTAGATGCTGATCTGTTTGTTGGGGCCATTCTACCGGCTCCTCCGCCCCGTGTCAATTCGCTTGCGAGCATCCCGCCCGGCATTCGCGATCTCCGAACCACGCCGCCGCCTCGCGCACCAGCTCGGCGGGGGTCGCGATCTCTTCCACCGCGACCGGCAGAGCCTCCGCGAATCTCCTCCCGTACCCCTTGGTTCGGATCCGGTCGTCGGTGACGATGACGATGCCCCGATCGCGCTGGGTTCGGATCAGGCGGCCCACGCCCTGACGCAATCGCAGGACTGCCTGCGGGAGCGCCAGCTCATGGAATGGGTCCCCCCCCGTTCGTTCGCACCGCTCCGACATCGCCGCGAACACCGGATCGGTCGGCACGGCGAACGGCAGGCGCGTGACCACGAGGACTTCGAGCTCCTCCCCGGGCAGATCGACCCCCTCCCAGAAGCTGTCGGCTCCGAGAAGAAGCACGCCGTCCTTCTCGCGGCGGAACCGCTCGACCAGACTCGTCCTCGGCCCATCGACGCCCTGGGCCAGCAGAGGCACGACACCCACAAGCCGCTCTCGCACACGCTGCAGAAGATCGTAGGACGTGAACAGGACGAGCCCGTTTCGATGAAGAGCGCCGTACAGGTCCGCGAGAAGCGCCGCGAGGGCTTCGGCGTACGCATCGGCGTCACCGAGCACCGCGGGGAACCCGCCGGGAACCAGAATGCGCATCCTCCCTTCGTAGGAGAACGGGCTCTCGGCCACCGTTCCTTCGATGTCCGGGAAGGCGGCGTCAAGGCCGAGCGTCCGGTGAACGTAGGTGAAGTCTCCTCCGAGCGAGAGCGTCGCCGACGTCCATACGGTCGCGGCAAGGTCGGGATACAGGCACGCCGCGAGGATGGGCGCTACATCGAGCGGCGTGACGTGGAGCGCGAGTCGTCCCGCCTCGCGTTCGTACCAGTGCACCGAGTTCTCGTCCGGCGCTCCGGCCAACACCCCCGCGACCCGCTCCAGCTCCCGAAGCGCGGCGAGTCCGCCCTCTCCTTCGCGGGCCAGGTCCGGCTCCTCGCGCACCCGCTCGATGAGGGCCTCGAGATCGACGCCGAGCCCTCGGACGGCCGCGCGGAACGCCTCCAGGTCGCCGCTCGCCGGCGACAGGTTCGGAAGCCGTCCGCGGCGCTCTTCAGAGAGGATGGACTCCACGGAGCGGAACAACCGCGACGCCTGCCCTGGAAGAACGGCGGCCGCATTCCCCACGCGGAGCGCCTCCTCATCCTCAGGCGCGAGCGGCAGGCGTCCCACCCACCCTCCCCGCCGGTTGCGGGGAGGCGCCAGTTGCTCGACGATGCGCTCGACCATCGATTGCGAAAGGCTCCCGGTGAACGCGACGCGCGCCGCCGCCTCGAACGCGTGCGCCTCGTCGACCACGAGGTGGCTGTACTTGCCGAGCACGACCCCGTGGGTGGCGGCGTCCGCCAGGAGAAGCGAGTGATTGACGACGACAAGGTCCGCCTTCCGCGCCCGTCGCCGTGCCTGGATCGAGAAGCATCCTTCCATGTGCGGGCAGAACGCGCCGACGCAGTGGTGAGGCGAGTCATGGAGACGGCCCCAGAGCTCCCGTGACGTCGGAGAAGCGAGGAACGCGCGATTCTCCTCGATGTCTCCTGTCTCCGTGTCGGACAGCCATCGAACGAGCGGAGCGAGCGACGCCAGCCGGTCCCGTTCGAGGCCGCTCACAAGTTCCTGCAAGAGGAGTTCCCAGCGTCGTAGGCAAAGGTAGTTCTCCCGGCCTTTGAGCATCGCGACCGACAGGGTCGGGGCGATCCGGTCCGCCAGGAACGGGAGATCCTTCCGGTACAACTGCTCCTGCAGTTGCTTGGTCCGCGTACAGATCACGATCCGCGCCGTCTTGTCCTCTCGTAGTTTGAGGATCGCGGGCACGAGGTAGGCGAAGGTCTTTCCCGTCCCCGGACCCGCTTCGACCGACAGCGCGCCGCCGTGCCGCAACGTCGCCTCGACCCGGCATGCCATGACCATCTGCCCCGTGCGGGTCTCGTACCGCGGCAACCCGGCGGCAACCACGCCGCCCGGACCGAGCGCCTCCGCGACCCCCTCCGGAACATCGGCCGGGGACGGAACCTCGACCGCCGTCTCCGCGGGCTCCGAGGCGGGAGCCGAGACCGGAAGAAGCCCCGCGAGGAGTCGCGCCAGCGGAGGAGGCAGCAGCTCGGCCAGGAGCGCGACGACATCCCGATCGAGGACCGGAACCTCCTCGAGGGTCCGAGCGAAGACGCGTCCGACGCGTTCCGGGGCCGCCGACTCGGGAAGCTCGAGCTCGCGAGCGATCGCCGCCAAGCCGTGGTCGCTCGCGCACGGGAACAACGCACGGACCAGCGGGGCCACGTCGAGGGCACCGACGACCGGCTCGTCGTAGGCGACGCGCGGGACGCCGTCGTCGTCAGCCGGGGCCGACGGCTTGCCGTCGACGAAAAGGCGGCTCCGGCGGTTCGCCACCGCGACGAACCGTTCCAGGCCGAGCAACTTCCATGGAATGGCCATCCACTAGAGGAAGTGCCGCAACAGGTCGATCCGGCGGACGCGACCGACCAGACGGCCAGTAGCATCGACGACCGGCACGCTCATCACGTCCTTCCGGAGGATCAGGTCGGCGGCGCGAAGGTCGTCTTCGTCCTCGCGGACGGAGAAGACGTCCTTGCGCATGTACTTGGAGATCGGGTCGTCAGCGATCTTCGTGAGCTTCTTCGCCACCTGGTTCAGGTCCGGAAGGAACGACGCGCTGTGAAGCAGCTCGAAGTACCCGGGGAGGGCGGCGCGGATCAGGTCCTTCTCCGAGATGAAGCCGGTCAGGCGGCCGTCATCGTCGACGACGGGCATGCCGGGCATCTCGGCGTTCTCGAGAATGAAGATCAGATCGCGCACGGAGACGTCGCTCTCCACCGCCGTCAGGTCCTTCGTCATGATCTCCCGGACGTTCACGCCCCCTCCTTACGAGATGCGGTCCACCGTCACCTGGTTCATCCTGGCCTCGATCCGGCCCACGTCGCCGCAGACCTTCCCCTCCGATTCGGCGGTCGCCACGCCGGCGGCGAGTCCGAACCGAAGAGCGCGCTCCATCGGCTCGCCGTTCGCCAGCCGGAAGAGCGTCCCGGCGAGGAACGCGTCGTCCGCACCCACCAGGTTCTTCAGCTCCGACGCCGGAACAGAGGATCGGATTTCCCACGCCGCGTCCCGCGTCACCACGACGTCGCCGGTCACCTCGTGGGAAACGATCACGACCTCCGCCTGCCCCCGGTCGACGATGTGCCGGCCCGCCTCGAGGATCGTCTCCCGGGTCGCGAGGCTCCTCCCTTCAAGCAGCCGCTCCTCGCGGGTGTCCGGTTTGACGATCGTCGGCCCCGCCTCCAACCCCCGCTGCAGCGCGTCGCCTCCCGCGCTCAGGATGACCTTGGCTCCGGCCTCTCGGGCCATCGTCGCGAGATCGCGGTACAGGTCCGCGTCGACGCCCGGCGGAAGACTGCCGGCAAGCACGACCCAGGACGCCGACGGCAGCATCCTGCGGTACCGGCGGATGAAGTGCTTCACGTCGTTCGCGTCCACGGCCGGCCCCGCCTCGCCAATGAAGATGAGGATGCGGGACTGCCCTTCCTCGAGGACCACGGCATTCGTTCGCGTCTCGCCGCGCGTCCACACGAAGTTCGTCGTCACGTTCTTGGCCCGGAGGTCTCGCGCCACCACGTGTCCTGCAGATCCAGCGATGAATCCCATCGCCACGTTCTCCATGCCAAGCTGGGAGAGGACGACCGACATATTGACGCCCTTCCCGCCCGCCGAGGTGGAGCTGCGCGTTGCCCTCGTCAGGAACTCCTCCTCCACAACGCGCCCGACCCTGAGGCTGTCGACCCAGTAGATCTTGTCCACCGCGGGGTTCAAGGTAACCGTGACGATCATGACACCGCTCCTTCTGACACGAGGCTGACCCCGACCAGCGCCGCCGCCGCCGCACCGGCGACGCGCACCGGGACGAGTTCGCCCACTTCGACCGTGCCGTGAACGACGACCGTTCGGTGATCCTCGGCTCGCCCGTAGCTGCCCCCGTCCCGGGTTCTCCCCTCGATCAGGACCATCACATCCCTCCCGACGAAGCGGCGGTTCTCT
The DNA here is from genome assembly GCA_028707055.1 of Candidatus Bipolaricaulis sp. Lineage (GTDB taxonomy): Bacteria > Bipolaricaulota > Bipolaricaulia > UBA7950 > UBA9294 > JAPLGD01. The sequence continues at coordinate 6,178 of JAQTVA010000025.1, forward strand.
TCCAGGGCGATCCGGCGCTGGACCTGGAGAAGGCGCTGGAGGCGTTCCTCCTTCTCCGCCGGCGGCACATCATCCGCCGACGCCGCCGCGCGCGTCAATGGGCGAGGCGAGTACTTGGCCGCGTAGACGGAACCGAACCGCGCCTGCTCCACGAGGGAGAGCGTATCCCGGAATTCTTCCTTCGACTCGCCCGGGTACCCGACGATGATGTCCGTGGTAACGTTCAGATCCGCCATCGCCTTCCGCGCCGTGTCGATGATCTCGAGATACCTCTCGCGGGTGTACCCCCGCCTCATCTCCCCGAGAACGCGATTGCTTCCCGACTGACACGCAAGATGGAGGTGCCGACAGACGCGCGGCTCGCTCGCCATCGCCTCGATCATCGCGTCCGTCAGATCTCGCGGATGCGAGCTGGTGAACCGCACGCGGTCGACTCCTGTGCGGGCAACCCGCCGCAGAAGCTTCTCGAACCCTCCGTAGGAGGATTGGTCGCGGCCGTAAGAATTGACGTTCTGGCCGAGGAGAAGCACCTCGCGATACCCTTCGTCGACGGCCGTCTGGACTTCGGCCAGAATGCGTTCCGGCGGTCGACTGCGCATCGGACCGCGGGCGTACGGCACAATGCAGTACGAACAGAAGTTCGAGCAGCCTTCGGTGATCGTAACCATCGCCGAGACGGAAGACCTGCGAACGGGGACCGGCTCCTTCTCATCGTCCGCCGCGTCGACGACGGCCGCGCGTTCCCCGCCCCGCGCCACGCGCTCGACGAGCGCCGGTAGGGACGCGTGTCCCCGCGTGCCAAAGACGAAATCCACGGCCGCCGATCGCGCCAGGATCGCCGCCCCGTGAACCTGCCCGAAGCATCCGCCCACTCCCAGGATCACCGATCGCCGCCGCTTCTGCTCCACGACGGCGCCCAGCCGGCCGAGCAGCTTCTCTTCGGCCTTCTGCCGGACCATGCAGCCGTTGAACAGCACAACGTCCGCGCGGTCGAGGGCATCGACGATGTCGTAGCCCGCCGCGCGCATCGCCCCCGCCAGTTCCTCCGACTGGTGGAGGTTCATCTGGCATCCCCATGTTTCGATGTAGACTCGCTTCGCCATCTCTTGGATCGGCCAACTATATCCAAAACGGCGAAACTCGATCCAACCGAGAGGAGAGGCGCCCCGCAACGCCGGACATCCGGCCTAGTGCGGCGGCATCCCCGTCCGGTAAGATCGCTCCGCCATGCTTCGCCGTTGCGATCGCTACATCCTTCGGGAGGCCGTCGGCCCGTTCCTGCTCGCTCTCGCGGGACTGGTTCTGTTCATCCTTCTCAATGTGATCCTCTCTCTCTCCGACCTGATGGTCGATCGTGGCGTCAGCATGACGACGCTTCTTCGACTCGTCCTACTGAAGATCCCGAGCCTGCTGGTCGTCGCTGTCCCCATGAGCGGTCTGTTCGCGACGTTCCTCGCGCTGGGACGGATGGGCCACGATCGCGAGGTCCTTGCGCTCGAGTCGCTCGGGATTCCTCTCCGGCGGATCCTCCTTCCGCTCTTGCTTGCGGCGTCGCTCGTCGGAGTCGCCGACTTCGCGCTGTACAACTGGCTCGTGCCGGCGTCTGAGGCGGCCTACCAGGATGCCCTGCGCCAAGTCATCTATCAGCAGGGAACGCCTCGCATCACGGCGAACGCGTTCTTCAAGGGGCAGAACGACCAGTTCTTCTACATCCGCCGCTACGACGAGTCGAGCGGCAAGCTCTACGACGTCGTGATCTACGACACGACAGGACGCCTGTTTCCGCAAGCCGGAACGCAGGTGACGATGATTACGGCGGACGAGGGAGCCTGGACCGGAGGTGCGTGGACGCTGACGGAGGGGACGGTGTACGGCTTCGATCGAGAGGGTCAGCTCGTGTTCACCGCGACGATCGCGTCCCTGGTGATCCCGATCGAGCAGGGCGTGGCCGAACTCGTGTCGCACTCGCGAACCCCTGCGGAGATGGGAATCGCCGAGCTTCGCGAGCGCATCGCCCAGGCACGCAAGAACGGCCAGCGGGTTCATGAGTACGTGGTCGAATCGCACCTCAAGGTGTCCCTCCCGCTCGCGACGATCGTTTTCGTCCTGCTCGGAGGAGCGCTCTGCCTCGCGTTCCTCCCCGCCAACCGCGCCGTCGGCATCGTGCTCGGCCTGCTCCTCGTCGCCGTGTTCCAGGGCTTTCTGTGGTGGACGCAGACTCTGGGCCGTCGCGGCGCGATGGACCCGGGCTGGGCGGCGTGGCTGCCCGACCTCGTCTTCGGCGCCGTCGGACTCGTCCTGTACGTGCGCGTGGATCGGCTTGCGACGCGCGACGTACGCGGCCGGTGGCGCTCCCGCCTGCCGCTCGCGCTCGGACTCCTCGCGGTCCTGGCGATCCCCTTCGTCGCCGCCGGTTCCGAAATCCCGGTCCACCTCGATTGCGATCGGCTCTTCCTCTCGGACGACGGCGCCACGCTCCACGCCCAAGGGGCGGTCCGCGCGACGCTCGACGACTCACGCCTTGACGCCGACGACCTTCTCGTGGAGCGCGTGCAATCCGGCAGTTGGCGGCTGTGTGCATCAGGTTTCGTGACCCTTGTGGTCCCGGATCAGACGGAGCTGTCGGGCGACTCCGTGATCCTCGAGGTGAGCGAGCGCGACGGGGGGATCACTCCTTCTCACGCCGAGGCAAGCGGCCTCCACGGGCGGATGACGTTCCGCAACTCTGAGGGGGTTGAGCAGGAGCTTTTTTTTCGCGCGGGGCAGGGCGAGGTCGTATTCGATGACGATGGCGAGATCGAGCTTCTGACGGCCTCCCAGGCCGAGGTCACCACGTGCGATTGCTGTGGTCTGCCCCTGGACCGCCAGCCCTACAGCCTGAAGGCGAGCCGCCTTCGCGTCTACTCCGACCGGCTGCTCGTCGCCTACGGCCTCACCGCTCGCATCGGCGCCGCGACGATCTTCTGGTTGCCTCTCTACGTTCAACCCCTCGAGGACACCCTCGACTCCCCCCTCTTCCCCGCGTTTGGCTCGAGCGCTTCCCGCGGTTGGTTCGTGAAGTGGAACGTGCCGTTCTTCGTCAGCGAGTCCCTGTACGGAACCGTCCTCCTCGACTACTTCAGCCGATACGGCGAGATCGGACTCGGCGGGACGCTGCGGGTGGTCGAGGGAGGGCATGACGGGCGGGCCTCCGTCTACATCTTGCCCGGCGCGACCGGCCTCTCGGAAGTCGACCTGAGCATCACCGACACAGTCACCCTCGGGCCTCGCTGGCAGGGCGTCGGCAGGCTGGAATACGAGGCCTCCGAGGGCGACGAGGAGCTCTCGTTCTCGGCGAGGCTCCGGGGAACCGTGAAGGCGACCGAGGTCTCGCTCCTCGCTTCCCGCATCATCGAGACGACCACCACCACGACCATCGAGGAGCGACTGCCGGAACTGGCGGTGACCTTCCCGTCGCAGCGCATCGGATCGGTGTCCGTTCGGCCGGCGTTCTTCGTCGGGTGGTACCGCGAGGCGGAAGAGGGTGCGCCTCCCGAGGAGCGGTTCCGCTTCCGCAGCCAGCTGACATCGACGACCGACGCGGTGGTGTTGGCGGGGTTTCATGTCCAGCCGTCCGCATCGTTCCAGTCTTCGCTCTACGGCTCGGCATCCGGCTGGGAGGACGTCGAGAGCGTGGCGATCGGTGCCTCCGCCACCCGCACGGGCCTCAACCTCCGCTGGACGAGCACGTGGGCCCATGGATCGAGCCCGTTCGGGTTCGACGAAGTGGAGACGGAGCACGCTCTGGCCTGGACGGCAAGGCGTTCCGGTCCGGTGGACCTCTCGGTCTCCGGGAACGTCAGCTCCGTCGACGGAGCCGGCATCGTCCGCGCGACAGCAGACTGGAGTGACTGGGCAGCGTGGACGGTGACCGCGGACTACGATCCGGCCCTCGCGCGCCTGTCGGCTGTCACGGTCCGCGGTAGCTGGCGGGACGAACACCGCAAGGTGAGCTGGCGGGTCCCGTACGACGCCCTGGAAGGCCGGTTCTCCACGGTGTCGCTCGACGTGTCCGCGCAGTGGCAGACCCTGTCGCTGTCCCTGGAGAACGACCTTGACCTCGGTGCGCGGCAGCTCGCGACATCGGAGATCACCGCGGACCTCGCCATCGGGGACGGCTGGGGGCTCAAGCTCGGCGTCGAGTACGACCCGGACTCCCCCGGGCTCGACGACCTCTCCTACGGGGTATTCAAGGACATTGCGGACTGCATCCGCGTAGGCGTCGAGCGATCTTCGGGCAACGTCTGGCTGTACGTCTCGATCCTCGCCTTCCCGGAGGCGGTGCTGCGCTACGCGCCGACGAGCGCGGGCTTCGAGATCGGAGACTGATCGGGTAGAATCGCGGCGTCGCGGCCGGCGCGAAGCGTGCCGCCCGCGGTGAGGGGGACTGAACCATGGATCTGTCAGCTCTTGTCTACATCGTCATCGCGTGCATCCTGATCGGGAAGTTCCTGGTCGGGGGCTGCGGCGGCACCTGCAGCTAAACGTCTTGGGCCGATCGAAAGGCGGGTGCGATCATCGCATGAGAGTCGGCGTCGCCCAATCCCAACCGCAGTTCGGCGAGCGCGACCGCAATCTTGCGGCGGCGTTCGACCTCTTGTCCCGGGACTCCGCGGACCTGTGGGTCCTTCCCGAGTTCTTCGCCTCCGGGTACCAGTTCGCGCGCACCGAGGAGGTTCGTGAGCTCGCGGAGCCGATCCCCGGCGGACCGACCGTGACCGCCCTCGAGTCCTACTGTCACGATCGCCGCTGCTTTGTCGTAGGGGGGATCCCGGAGCTCGCGGACGGGGTCGTCTACAACGCCGCCGCCCTCGTAGGCCCCCGGGGGTACGTGGCGACATACCGGAAGATCCACCTCTTCGGCGAAGAGAAGCGCTGGTTTGCCCCCGGCAACCTCCCGTTCTCTGTGCACAACGTCGGAGATGCCCGCGTGGGGGTCATGATCTGCTTCGACCACCTATTCCCCGAATCGGCGCGCACGCTCGCGCTGCTGGGAGCGGATCTCCTCGCACACCCCGCGAACCTGATCCTCCCAGACCTGGCTCAGAGGACCATGGCCGTGCGCGCGCTGGAGAACGGGGTCTTCGCCGCAACGGCCAATCGGGTGGGCGAGGAGTCGCGGACCGCGAAGACCCTCCGCTACACAGGACAAAGCCAGATCGTCGATCCGGACGGAGCGACTCTCGTGCGACTATCCCCCGACCGCGTGGAAGCGGGGGTCGTCGAGATCGACCCGGCCGCCGCTCGCGACAAGCGGTTGACTTCACGGAATGACAAGCTCGCCGATCGGCGCCCGGAGTTCTACCGGCTCTAGAGCGATCCACGAGCCGAGATCCAGGAAACGGAGGCGTTCGGATGATCGCGGTGGGGCATTCGAGAGAGCAGACGTGGACCATCGAGCCGGGCCACCTCGCCAGCGCGTTCGGAAGCGGCCTTGTGGAGGTACTCGCCACGCCCGTCCTCGTCGGCTTCTGCGAGGAGTGCGCTCGCCAACTCGTCGAGCCCGCGCTCCCGGCTGGCCAGAAGACCGTGGGGGTATCGATCGCCCTCGACCACCTCGCGGCGACTCCTCCGGGGATGACGGTCACCGTCCGCGCCGAGCTCATCGCGATCGACGGCCGTCGCCTCACCTTCCGGATCGAGGCCCGCGATGAGGTCGAACTCGTCGGTCGGGCTCAACACGTCCGCTGCGTGATCGACGCCTCGCGGTTCGAGTCCCGCGTGGCTCAGAAGGTGACGCAAACTCGCACGAAGCCGCAAACGGACTGAGCGGCAAGTGCACGGAGTGCCGAGTGCGGGCCGCAAACGGACTAAGTGCGGGCCGCAAACGGACGAAGCGCGGTGGGCGGGCCGCAAACGGACGAGGCGCGGGCCGCAAACGGACGGAGCGCGGGCCGCAAACGGACGGAGTGCGGGCCGCAAACGGACGGAGTGCGGGCCGCAAACGGACGGAGTGCGGGCCGCAAACGGACGGAGTGCGGGCCGCAAACGGACGGAGTGCGGGCCGCAAGCGGACGGAGTGCGGGCCGCAAACGGACGGAGCGGCAAGCGCACGGAGTGCCGAGGGCGTGTCAGCGGAAGCCCGAGTGCCTGCCGGAATCAACACGCTTCGACCATCCTGTCTTCACAGGCCATTCACAGCTGCAGGGCACTCTACGGTTAGCAGCCCACCCAAGGCTGCTCTTCCGCTAAACCTCCTTGCGGATAGCCACCACACCGATCGGGGAGCCTCCTTCGGGAGCTCCCCGATTGCCTTCTCCGGCACTATCCCCCGCCGACGGGCGGGAGGAGGGTCAATCGGTCTCCGTCGCGCAGCACCGTCCGCAGCCCGTCCCTCCACGCAGCATTCCCTCCGTTCACCAGAGCCGCCACGTGACGATGCACGCGTCCCGCGTCATCGAGAAGTCGTTCCTGCACTTGAGGGTAACGCGCGGCAAGGGCCCGGATCGCCGCTTCGACGTCGGCTCCCTCCGGAAGCGAGAGCACGCGGTAGTCTTCGCTAAGCTCATTCTTGAAGGAAAAGCCGAGTTCGATGCAGACCCGCATCGCCTCATCTCCCGATCAGACGCGCCGAGATCGCGTTGTGGACCGGTATGAGGTCGTAGAGGGACTCGTCGACGAGCCGTCCGTCGCGAACCCTCCACACTCCGTTCACCATCGCGAAGGCCACTCGGTCCGCCGCGCAGTGGACGAGGGCGGCGACGGGGTCCGCCTGAGCGCCGGCAAACGCGACATCGCTCAGGTCGAAAGCAATGAGGTCGGCCGCCTTCCCGACTTCGATCGACCCGATCTCCGCCTCACGGTGCAGAACGCGCGCGCCTCCGATCGTCGCCATCGAGAGCACGTCCCGGGCCGAGAGCGCACCGGCTCCGTAGCGCACGCGCTGCAGGAGCATCGCCTGGCGCACCTCGCGGATCATGTTCGACGAGTCATTGCTCGCCGACCCATCGACCCCCAGACCGATCTTGACCCCGGTGTCGATCATCTTCGCGACGGGGGCAATCCCCGACCCGAGCGTCATGTTGGACGTCGGGCAGTGAGCCATCCCAACCCGCGCGCGCGCCAGCTTGTCGATATCCGCCTCGCTCACGACCACGAGATGGGCGAACCAAGCGTCGTCACGAAGCCAGCCGAGGTCCTCCATGAGGTCCACCGGCCGCTGCCCGAAGCGATCGAGGCAGTACGCCTCCTCATCCTGGGTCTCCGCAAGGTGCGTGTGGACAAGGACGCGGTACTCGTCGGCCAGACGGAGCGTCTCCCGCATCAGGTCGCTCGAGACGGAGAACGG
>JAQTVA010000171.1 GCA_028707055.1 Candidatus Bipolaricaulis sp.
TTCGTCGGCTTCGACGGGAACCGGGTTGGGATAGCCAAGGACGACGTTGCCGACGGAGTCGCCGACGAGGATGATCTCGATCCCCGCCTCGTCGACGATCCGCGCGGTCGGGTAGTCATACGCCGTCACCATACTGATCTTCTCGCCGGACTCCTTCATCTTCTTGAGGGTCTCGGTGGTGACCTTCTTTGCCTCTGCCATTGTCTCTACCTCCTGAGGTCGCCGTAGGCAGGGAGACCGCCACGGCCTTGGGCTTTCTTGACGGCGCGTGTGATCGCTTCGCCGAGGGCACGCTCGGCGAACACGCCCAGCGTGTTGAGATCGACCTCCATCGAACGGCGCTCCGTCGACACGGAGATGATCGTGTCCCCGTCGAACAGGGAGTGGGCGGGCCGAGTCGTCCGCACGAACGCTCCCTGCGAGAGGAACGCCAGGCGGTGGAGTTCGGGTTTGCTCAGCGCGACTTCGGTCGCCACGACCGCGAGCGTCGTGTTGAGGCCTTCGAATCCGTACGGGCCGCGCATGGCCTGGGCCTCCATCTCCTCCACGAGGTCTACGATTTGGGTCCCTGTCGGCGAATCGCGCATCCCGGCGATTCGCTCCCCGGTGGCGTAGTCGAGGCACTCCCCGAACGCGTTGACCACGGCGAGGGCGCCGACGCGTCCGTAGCACGTGTCGAGGCTCGCTGTGCCCACCCCGCCCTTCATCGCGCGGGCGATCCCGTGGAGCTTCCCGACGGTCGCTCCGGTGCCCACGCCGACGCTGCCCTCGGAGACGGGACCTCGCTTGGCTTCCTCGCACGCTCGGTAGGCCATGGCCTGGTCCGGGCGAGCCTGCGCGCTGCCAAAACCAAGATCGAAGATAATGCAGGTTGGAACGGCCGGAACGGTCGTGACACCGACTCGAAACCCCTTGCCGCGCTCCTCCAGAAACTTCATTACGCCGCCCGTTGCGTCGAGTCCGTAGGCGCTCCCGCCGGCGAGGAGAATCCCGTCGATCCTTCCAGCGATCGAGCGAAAGGTGTCGAAGCTCCTCGATCCGGCCGCGATCCCAGGAATGTGTACGCCCCCAAGGTAGCGGTCGTCGAACAGAAGCACCGTGCATCCGGTGAGTCCCTCCGGATCGGAGATCTGACCGACGCGGATTCCCTCGACGTCAGTGATGTACCCCTCCATAACCGTTACCTCCCCTCTCCTCCCGACAGGAAGAGGAGGATCGTGGCCGCGTAGATCCTCGTCGTCTCGACCAGTTGGGCAATCGAAACCCACTCGTCCTTCTGGTGGGGGACCATCCGATCCCCCGAGCCCGTCGTCAGAATCGGAATCTGCTTCCGCGCGAAGAGGAACGTTCCGTCGGTGGCGCCGGGGACTCCGTTGTAGACGGGCTCCTTCCCCGTGATGATGCGCACCGCCTCCGCGGTAGCGCGCACGATCGGATCGTCCACCGGCGTCTCCGTCCACGGACGGTCCTCGATGAACTCGATCGTCGCCGCGTAGGCGATTCCGGCCGGGAGCTTCTCGTGCGCGGCCAAGGTCTTGCGGACCTTCCCCTCGAACCCTTTCTCCAGGTCGATCCTCGTCTCCGCCTCGACTTCGGCCACGATCTTCGAGAGCGACCGCTTCAGCTCCTCGTGGTCCTGGCCGGGGATCGTCCGGATGTCGAGGTACGCCATGCAGTCCTTGGGCTGCACGTTGAGCTGTCCCTCTCCCTTGGCCGGCGATTGAACGACCGTCGGCGTGACGCTCGGAAATCCGAGGAACCTGTGGTAGCCGAGGCGCTCGATCTCCGTCTTCTCGAACTCCTTGAGGCGTAGGAGGATCCTCGCCATCGGGATCGTGGCGTTGAAGCCGGTCAGCGGCATGCAGCCGTGGCTCATCTTCCCCTGGCTCGTCACGATCGCCCGCAAGGCCCCCTTTTGGGTTGCGCAGAGCTGGTTGTCCTCCGGCTCGCAGATCAAGGCACCGTCGACGCCGTCCGCGTGCCCCGCCTCGATCAGGGCTTTGATCCCCGTCATCATCCCCTCTTCGTCCACCGGGACGGCGAGAACGACGCGGCCGGGAAAGTCGATCTTGGCGCGACGAAGCGCTGCGATCGCCAGCATGGCCGAGGCGAGGTTGTTCTTCGTGTCGCACGCGCCGCGTCCGTAGATGCGATTGCTCTTGATCACGGCCGCGAACGGCGGATCCATCCACTCGTCGGGGTCGCCTTCGCTCACGACGTCGGTGTGTCCCTCGAGAAGGATCGTCTTCCCCGGACGATTCCCCTCCATGACGCCGATGACGTTCGGACGGTCCGGGTGGACCTCCATCGTCTCGACGCGGTCGAACCCGAGCGCGCGCAGTTTCTCCGCGACGAACGCCGCCACCTTCCCTTCGTGCTCCGAGCCGTCGGCTCGTACGACGCTGGGAATGCGAATCAGCGTACGGGTAAGCTCCACGAGTTCGTCTTGCTGGATCTGGGCCAGCGCCCGATCGATGTCCTTCCTTGCATCCATTGCCTGAGCTCCTTTCTTATCGCGATCGAGTGAGTCGGGGGTCGAGAACGTCTCTCAAGCCGTCGCCGAGCAGGTTCAGCCCGAGGACGGCCACGGCGATGGCCACACCGGGCAGGATCGCCAGGCGGGGGTTCTGTGCCATGTAGGTCTGGGCATCCCGGAGCATCCTGCCCCAGCTTGCGGTGGGAGGTTGCGTGCCGAGGCCGAGGTAGGAGAGACCGGCCTCGGAGAGGATCGCCCCGGCGAATTGCACCGTGCCTTGTACGATGAGCGGTGAAACGATGTTCGGGAAGACGTGCCTCCAGGCGACCGAGAGGTTGCCCCTCCCGATCGCGTACGCCGCGGCCACGTAGTCCGCCTCCTTGCCAACCAAGACGCCGCTCCGCGACAGGCGGGCAAAGACCGGAATGGTGTAGATCCCGATCGCCACAATGCTGTTGATCACGCCCACTCCGAAGATCGTGGTGAAGAGGATGGCGTTCAGGATCGCCGGAAAGGCAAACAGCACGTCCATTCCCCGCATGACGAACTCATCGAGCCATCCGCCGAAGAACCCGCACCACACCCCCAGCACGAGCCCGAAGCTCATGCCGATGCCGACAGAGACAATCCCCACGAGGATCGAGGTCTGCGCCCCTTGCATCATCCGACTGAGGACGTCGCGGCCGAACTGGTCCGTTCCGAGGAGGTGCTCCGCGGACGGTCCCTGCATGCGATTGGGGATCGACTGCCGCGAAGGGTCGTAAGGGGTGTAGAACGTCGAGACGACGGCCGTTGCGA
>JAQTVA010000172.1 GCA_028707055.1 Candidatus Bipolaricaulis sp.
GCGCAGCAGATCCTCCGGAGCCTGGGAGCGTTCACCGACCTCGAGGTCGAGGCCGTCCGCCTGGCGATCGCTCACCACAGCGACAAGGCGGCCGTCCACGACGCGTTCTCCGAGGTTCTGAAAGACGCGGACGTGCTCCAGCACTTCCTGTCGCGCCCAGGGGCGCCGTGCCTCGAGAAGCAAGGCGCCCGCCGCGAGGCGCTGAGACAGGAGCTGGATCTCTAGACCTGGGTCTCTTCTTGCCCTCCGTTCGCGCCGGGTGAGCCGGACATCGGGCGCGAAGCCCGCCTCGCGGTAGACTACTACGTATGGCGACAGGACTGGGAGCGAACCGAACCAAGATCGTCTGCACGATCGGGCCCGCGTCGCGGACCCCCGAGACCCTACAGACGCTCGTGCGGGCCGGGATGGACGTGGCTCGCGTCAACTACTCCCACGGAACGGCCGACGAGCACACGGAGACCATCCGCCGCATCCGCCGAGTCGCCGCTCTGGAACACGCCGTCGTCGCCGTCCTCGCGGACCTTCAGGGACCGAAACTTCGTCTCGGGGACCTCGCTCGCTCGTTCGATCTCGCCGTGGGCCAGCAGCTCACACTCACGAGCGACGCTCGGGCCGACGGTTCCCACGGCCGCTTTCCCCTGCCTCACCCGGAACTGATCGAAGGTGCGCGCCCCGGCGGACGGCTTGTGTTCGGCGACGGGGAGCCTGAGGCGGTGGTCCGCGAGGTTCGTCCGCACGCGCTCGTGGCAGAGATCACGGCGGCCGGGCGGCTCTCCTCCCGCCGAGGGGTTGCGGCGCCCGGGATGGGAAGCTCGTTCGAGGCGCTCACGGCCAAGGATCGAGACGACGCGAGATCGGCCGTGGCGAGCGGCGTAGACTACGTGGCGCTCTCCTTCGTTCGCACCGGCAGCGATGTGCGGCAGCTCCGGGAGCACCTCGCGACGCTTCCCGACGGCGCGAGCGTCGGCATCGTCGCCAAGATCGAGAAGCCTGAGGCCATCGAGAACCTCGACGACATCCTCGAGGCCTCGGACGCTGTGATGGTGGCGCGCGGCGACCTCGGAGTCGAGATGTCGCCGCAGGACGTCCCGATGCACCAGAAGGCGATCATCCGTCGGTGCAATCGGCTCGGAAAGCCGGTGATCACGGCGACGCAAATGCTGCAGTCGATGACCGACAGCCCGCGCCCGACGCGGGCCGAGGCGAGTGACGTCGCGAACGCAATCCTCGACGGGACGGACGCCGTCATGCTGTCTGCCGAGACCGCGACCGGCCGGTTTCCCGTGGAGGCCGCGGCCATGATGCGCGAGATCGCCGTCACCGCCGAACGGCAGATGCCGTGGCGTATCGACGACGTTGCAGCCCGAAGGGTCGGGCACCCGCACGCGGTGACCGACGCGATCAGTCACGCCGCCGTACGGATCGCCGACGAGGTCGGCGCACGGCTGATCGTGACCTCGACGTGGTCAGGGTACACGGCACGGCAGATCGCTCGGGAAAGGCCGCATCAGACGATCGTCGCCCTCACACCCAACGCCGGAGTGGAGAGACAGCTGGCGCTCGTGTGGGGCGTCGTCCCTGTCCTGGTCCCTCCGTACGAGGGAATGGACGAGATGCTCCGAGTCGCGACGGAGTCCCTCCTCGAAGCGCGGCACGCCGTTCCGGGAGAGCTCGTCGTCCTCTGTGCCGGGGTGCCAATCGGCGGTGGAGGAACCACCAACTTCATCCAAGTCGAGCGGCTTGGCGCGACCTGAGGCGTCGCGCCTCAGGTCGCGCCGGCCGAACGCGCTAGTCTCTCGCGAAAACCAGGAACAGGATGCCCAGCGCGACGAGCAGACCAGCGACGATCCACACGGCAGTCGATTCCATGCTCCACCTCCTTCACTCCGGGAGATCCGCGAGCAGCTCCTGCATCTGGCGGCGGTACGTGTCGAAGGCCTGCCTCCCTGCTGCGGTGAGCTTCACCATCGTGTGCGGCTTGCGGCCGACGAAGTCCTTGACGATCTCGACGTAGCCCGCCTCCTCGAGCTTCGACAGGTGCGATGAGAGGTTGCCCCACGTGAAGTCCGTGTTCTGCATGAGGAAGACGTAGTCAGCGCTCTCGACCACGTAGAGGTGGGCGACGAGCAGCAACCGCGCCGGCTCGTGGATCACGCGATCGATCTCGACTCCTCGGGGCTCCCTATCTCGCGTCATGGCTGTCCTCCAGAGCGTTCGCGCCCTGCCCAAGGAGGGGGCGGGGAACCGTCCGCAGGAACCGGATGTAGACGCCAATCCCCACCGCGAGGCTGATGCTGGCGGCGACGCCGTACGCGAAGGCGCCGCCGAATGGGAGCCGCGACGGAAGCTTGATCACGATGTGGAGGAACTCCACGATCACGAACAGCCCCCCGTGCACGAGGAGGCGAGGGTAGTCGAGGAACATGGCCAGTCCTGCGACCGGCACAAGGATGACGGCGGAGATGATGAGCCAGGCGCCGAGGTCGCCGGGAAGAGCGATCCCGAGTCCCTTGGATAGAGACGTTAGGGCGACCAGACTCGCGGTAGCGAGGACGCATGCGGCGAGCAGGATGCGCATCGCTCGGGTGCGACGTACGCGCCACGGAGCGAACTTGACGGCCCCAAGGCGAGGCGCGACGTAGCGCCACCGCATCCACAGGATGACGCCGACTTCAAGGAACGCAAGCACCGTGAGCGTGGCGATACGAGACCACGGCGGCGTGCCCAGCCGATCGAGGATGGCCACCACGGCGGCGGCCAGCATGAGGCCTCCAAACTGCACGTCCGTGAGCCCGTCTTGTTGGTACGCTCGCCAGCTCCTTCGTTCGATATCGCGCAGGCGAATCGAGTTCATCGTTCATCCTCCAGAGAACTTTGCGCTGCAAATTACTCTGTATGTTACCCTGGAGTACGCCATAGTCAAGCACTCCGCGACCTCCCACCCGTGAGAAAAGAGAAGGGACGACGGCTTCCGCCATCGTCCCAACGCTCGTACGTCTCGAGAGCCCCCAGAGCGCTACTTGCCGCCGTTCTCTTCGTGCCCCTTACCCTGATTCCCGTGCTCGTTCTGCTCGGTCTCCTGCTCGGGGTCGCCGGAGGTTCCGTCTTCGTGGTTCGAGTTCTTCTCGCGGTCTTGGTGTTTGAAACTTCCGTGCTGGGCGATCTCATTCGCCAGCTGTCCCCACGCGTCTCCGTCCGCCAGCTCTCCCAGGGTCGTGAGCAGCAGCTGCACCTCTTCGTCCGTCAGTGCGTCCTG
>JAQTVA010000173.1 GCA_028707055.1 Candidatus Bipolaricaulis sp.
AAGCTGTTCGGCCGGCGCCCCCAGGGCCTGGAACTCCGGTTCCTGACGCCCGCGGTCCTCGTCGGGCGGTCCACTCCGACGCCCAAGCGCATCGCGCGGGCGGAAGCCGACATCGAGGCGTGCGCTGCGGCGATCCGCGAGGGCCGGTTCCCCGCATCCCCCGCCTTCCGAGCGTGCTCGTACTGCGCGTACGCCGCGATCTGTCCGTCTCGACGGTCGGAGTAACGGGGGCCAGGCGCGGTTTACGAGACCGATGCCGGCAGGTCGACGATGTGGTCGGCCCAGAGGGAGTCGAGGTCGTAGAAGGCACGCGCCTCGCGGTCGAAGATGTGGACGACGACGTCGCCGTAGTCGAGGACGATCCACTTCCGTTCCGTGAGCCCCTCGCTGTGCAGCGGGTTTTCCGGCAGTTGCTCGCGCAACGCGGTCACGAGGGCCTTCGCGTGGACCGGGTTGTCCGCTTCCGCGATGACGAAGAACGAGGCGGGCATCGATACGTCCGCCAGGTCGACGACGACGATCGCTTCGCCCTTCTTCGCGGCGATAATCCCCGCCGCGCACGCCACCAACTCCCGATCTCTCATCCCGCGAACTCCATTCCCGCCCCTACGACGAAGATAAGATCCGTGCCTTCGGGCACCTGGCCCCGCAGGGCCGCGAGGTGACCCGCGAACGTCTCCGGGGACACCACGTCCGCCTCCCCGGGAAGCGCCTCACGAAGCATCCACGCCTTCGCCTCGTCTGTCAAGACGACGATGTAGCTCGTCGCGTACGAGAAGCTCTCGGCGTTCGCGGTCGCAGCCACCCGGTACCCTCGCGCCCGAAGGTACCCTGCGGCTCGGCTCGCCGAGAGCCGAACCCCGTTCCCGTTGAAGACGGCGACCGTCACCCCGGCGGGGGTGAGAACCTCGTCGCCACGGACGATCGCAGCCACCACCTCGCTCGCTTCCGCCACCAACAGGAGCCTGCGCTTCGCCCCGCCGACCACCGCCTCGCGCGTCGGCAGCACGGCGGACGCCGCGACCGAGGCCCGAGCGATCTCCGTCCAGAGGGTGACGCACCCATCGACGCTCAGATTCGTCGACACCCCGGCGGCCACGTCGCGGACGGCACGCAGCCGCGCCTTGTCCGCGGCGAGCGATCGTCCCGCCTGCCGCATCGCCTCGTACGCCTCTCGATCCCGGTCGGCCCGACTCGCGCGAGAAGCGCCGCGGAGGAAGACCCACGCTCCTTCCGGACCCAGAACCTGCTCCCCCGCACTCACGCGGAGGCCCGCTCCAGGCCTCCCGCTCGGTTCCGTGCTCGTGACCGCATCGGTCACCGACACGGAGAGGTTCGGGTAGAGCGCGAGAAGCGCCGCGAGATCCTCCTCATCGAGAACCACATACCGGGCCACGGACACCCCGAGCACGGGGCCTACGGCGCGACAGGCGGCCGCCCATCCCTCCCGCGCCACGAGATCAGCGAGTCGACCCGACGAGCCGTCGGCGGACTTGACCCACAGGTCGACGGGGATGAACACCGCTCCCGCTCGCCCGCCCTCGAGGGTGAGGACCGCCACGCTGTCGACCCGGGTCTCCCCGGCGGTCGCGGACGTTGCCGCGCACAGGACGTAAACCGTGGAACCGAAGCCGACGCCGCCGAACGGGTACCATCCCAGCACGAAATGCCAGATCAATACGCCGACTCCCAGGACTACGGTCGCCGCAGCGACGTAGAGAATCGGTTTCCGGACAGAGTTTCCCCCCATGATCCCCCCGAGGCCGAACCTAGCACAGCCTCGCCGGATTGTCAACTGAACCCGCCTGCCGGCCTCCGCTCGTGCGGATTGACAATCCCGCGGCGCCCGCTACGCTTCCCCACGGCGGCGCCGCGCCCTTCCGCGGCCCGAGGAGTGTCGGCGATGAACGATCCCACGAGAGCCCGCGTCTCCATCGTGACGTTCGGCTGCCGAGTGAACCAATACGAGTCCGAGATGATGCGCCGCGTCCTCCTCGATGAACGCATGGAGGTCGTCGACTCGAACGCCGAGGTGTATCTCCTGAACGCGTGCACCGTGACCGCCCTCGCGGAGCGAAAGGCCCGCCAGGCCGCGCGACGTATCCGCGCGATGCACCCCGAGGCTCGGATCGTCCTCGTCGGCTGCCTCGCCGACGCCGTCGAGCGTGGACTCGCGCAGTTCGCCGAGGCCGACCTCCTCGCAGGGAACGCCTGGAAGACGCATCCCGAGGAGCTCGTTGCCGCCGCCCGGCAGGGACGCCGCGGCCTTCTTCCTCGGGGCCCTGCCGGCTCGCTGGACGCGGAGCGCGCCGGCGCCCCGGCGGACCGTGTGCGCGCGTACCTTAAGGTTCAGGATGGTTGCTCCCACGCCTGCACGTACTGCCGGCCGACTCTGGTGCGCGGTCCCAGTCGAAGCAAGAGCGCGGACGCGGCCTTCGCCGAGGCGGCCGCGCTCGTGGCGGCCGGGGTGCCGGAGCTGGTCGTGACCGGTGTCGACCTCGCCGACTACGGCGGGCGGGATCGGGCTTTGCCCACGCTGCTTCTCCGCCTGCTCGAGCTCCGGAACCTCCGCCGCGTACGCCTCGCATCGCTCAACATCGACGGCGTGAGTGATGCTCTGCTCGCGGCTTTCCGCAGCGACGATCGCCTGTGCCGCCACTTCCACCTCCCGGCGCAGAGCGGGGATGATGCGATCCTCGCGGCGATGGGGCGCCCGTACACAGCGGCCGTCTATCGCGACGTCGTCGCCCGCGTCCGTGACGCCCTTCCCAACGCCACGTTCGGCACCGATCTGATCGTCGGCTTCCCCGGGGAGAGCGACGACGCCCTGGAACGGACATGCCGACTCATCGAGGACGTGCGGTTCTCGAACCTGCACGTCTTCCGCTACTCCCCGCGACCCGGAACCCCGGCCGCCGCCCTGGCCGGCGTCGTCCCGGTTGAGGCGGAGCGGCGCCGCGCGGAGCGGGTCGCCGACGCCTGGCGCCCGGTCCGGGAGCGACTGCTTGACGGGCGACGGGGAAGGGTCGAAGATGTGCTCGTCGAGGAGCGGACGGGGCGTCAGCATCGCGGGTACACGTCGGACTACATCCGCGTCACTTTCGATGCATCGACCGCTCGTCCTGTGGGCGTGGAGCATCCCGTACGGATCACGCGAACGCTGCCGGACGGCCTGGAAGGAGTGAGCGAAGATCGAGACGATTCAGACGGAACTCACCCTGCGTGACAACGCTGAGGCCACGGCGGTTCTTGGGCAGT
>JAQTVA010000174.1 GCA_028707055.1 Candidatus Bipolaricaulis sp.
AACTCCCGCACCGACTCCTCGCGCATCGCTCACTCCCCCGTCGCGAAAGCTTTCGCCAGCCGCGCGGCTTCGAGGAACGCATCCGCCTCGTCGAGCACGCGCCGACTCTCCGCGTGCGTGAGCGTCGCGCGCGCCCGTGCGACATCGAGCCACTCCGCTCGGTGGTGCTCGTGCGACAGCCTCACCGAGACCTCCGACGTTCGTCCGAGAAAGTAGTCGACCGTCTTCTCAAGGCTTCGTCCTTCGCGCATCACGCGGTACCGACTGCGCGCGGCGAACCCTGGGATGGACGTGACATCGGAGATGCCCGTCTCTTCGCGGATCTCCCGTAGTGCGGCCTCGGCCCGGCTCTCCCCCGGCTCGATCCGCCCCTTGGGGAACCCCCAGTGCCCCCCATCCCGATGAAGGAGGATCAGGTAGACCCGCTCGCCGCCCGCGTCGCGGAAGACGACGAATCCCGCCGCCCGCTCCTCCCCATTCGGGCTAGGTGATGTCGACTTCGTATCCACTTCGGTCGTAGACGCGCGGGTAGAGAGCGAGGCTCCGCAGCTCGCGCAACAGGACCTTGAACGACTCGGGAAGCCCCGGCTTCGGGAACTCCTCGCCCTTCAGGATCGCCTTGTACAACTGGATGCGGCCGCGCGTGTCGTCGGACTTCACGGTGAGCATCTCCTGAAGCAGGGCGGAAGCTCCGTACGCTTCCAGCGCCCAAACCTCCATCTCGCCCAGGCGCTGACCGCCGAACTGCGCCTTGCCGCCCAGCGGCTGCTGGGTAATCAAGGCGTACGGCCCCGTCGAGCGAGCGTGGATCTTCTCATCGGCGATGTGCTCGAGCTTCAGGATGTACATGTGCCCGACGGTGATGGGGCGGGCGAACGGCTCCCCCGTCCGGCCGTCCCTCAGCGTGACCTTCCCGTCATGGTCGTCCCCGGCGGCGAGTCCCGCCTTCTCCCGCTCCTTGCGGAGCTCCTTGAGGATCTCGTCCTCTTTCGCCCCGTCGAAGATCGGACTCGCGACGAGTTCGCCCCGCAGGTGCGCGAGCCAGCCGAGGTTCGCCTCGAAGATCTGACCCAGGTTCATGCGCGACGGCACGCCCATCGGATTGAGGACGAGGTCAACCGGCGTTCCATCGGGCAGGAAAGGCATCTCCGCCATCGGCCGCACGGTGGAGATGACGCCCTTGTTCCCGTGCCGCCCGGCGAGCTTGTCGCCGATCGAGATCGTCTTTCGCTGCGCGACGAACACCTTCACCAGCTCATTAACGCCGGCGTCGAGCTCATCTCCCTGATCGCGGGAGAACTTCTTCACCTTGATGACTTTCGCCGTTCCGGCTACGGGTCGCATCCGCAGCGACGTGTTCCTCACGTTGCGCGCCCGCTCGCCGAAGATGGAGCGGAAGATCTTCTCCTCCGGCGTCGGCTCCGACTCCCCGCGCGGCGTGATCTTGCCCACGAGAATGTCCCCCGTGCGAACGACCGTCCCTTCGCGGACGATTCCGTCCTCATCGAGGTTCTTCAGATCCTCTTTGGAGATGTTGGGGATGTCGGCCGTGATCTCCTCCGGTCCGAGCTTCGTCTCCTCGGCCTTGACTTCGAACTCCTCGATATGAACCGAGTCGAGGAGGTTTTCACGGACGAGGCGGTCGCTGACGACGATCGCGTCCTCGTAGTTGTACCCCTCGAACGGCATGATCGCGGCGAGCAGGTTTCGGCCGAGCGCCAGCTCCCCGAAGTCGCTCGACGGCCCATCGGCGAGGAGGTCGCCGACCTTCACGGTGTCGCCCTCCTCCACCACCGGCCGCTGGTGCAGGATCGTGTCCTGGTTCGATCGCTCGAAGCTGACGAGCGTGTACGTCCGCTTCTTCGCCGCCTTCCCCGTCTTCCCCTTTTTCCCGACCACAATGTGGTCCGCATCCACTTCGGAGACGACGCCCTCTTCCTCCGCGATGAGCAGCATTCCGGAGTCCATGGCCGCCTGACGTTCGAGGCCCGTTCCGACCAGGGGAGCCTCGGGGCCGAGCAGCGGAACGGCCTGCCGTTGCATGTTCGCTCCCATCAGGGCGCGGTTCGAGTCGTCGTGTTCGAGGAACGGGATCAGCGCGGAAGAGATCCCCACGAGGGCCCGCGGCGAAACGCCGATGTAGTCGACCTCGTCCGGGCGGACGAGGACCACTTCCTCGCGTCCCGTTCGAACCTCAATCCGCTCGCCGAGCAGCTTGCCGGCAGGGCTGACCGCCGCCGTGGCCGGCGCGATCTTCAACCCCTCTTCGTCGTCCGCCATGAGGTAATCGATCTGGTCGGTGACCTTCCCCTTGACCACCTTTCGGTACGGGGCCACCAAGAACCCGAACTTGTTGACCCCCGCATAGCAGGCAAGCGACGTGATCAATCCGATGTTCTGACCTTCGGGCGTTTCGATTGGGCAGATTCGGGCGTAGTGGGACGAGTGCACGTCGCGGACCTCGATCTTCGCCCGCCGCTTCGTCAACCCGCCACCAAGCGCGTTGAGCCGGCGCTTGTGGGTGAGCTCCGTGAGCGGATTCGTCTGCTCGAGGAACTGCGAGAAGCGGCCCGTGTAGAAGAGCTGGTTGATCGAGCCTTGGACCGTACGCGTCGAGATGAGTCGACGGATGGTGTCCTTCTCCTCGAGCGCGTACTTCGACAGCTTGTCGCGGGCAATCCGCGCCATGCGCACGAGCCCGGTCCGAAGGGCGCTTTCGGCCAGCTCTCCCGGCAGGCGCACCCGCTTGTTCGCCAGGTGGTCCTTCTCGTCGAGGAGCTCCGGATGGTTCGGCACGTCGATCAGCGTGCGAATCGTGCGGACGATGTCCGCGAGGTACATCACCGGCTCCTTCAGGCCCAATCCGAGTTTGCGGTTCACCTTGAACCGCCCGACTTCCGAGAGGTGGTAGCTCGTCGGGTGGAAGTACAGGCTTTCGATGTACTCCCCCATCTGCGCCGGAGACGACCGATCGGACGGTCGGAGCTTCCGGTACACGGCCCGCAGCGCCTCCTCCTGGCTTGTCGTCTGGTCTTCTTCCAAGGCGCGCTGCAGGTAGCGGTTGACGAGGCGAATCGACTTCAGCCCCGCCGCCTCGAGCTTCGCGAGATGGCTCTTCTGCAGAGTCTCTCCAAAGGCGAGGATGGGCTCCTTCTTGCCCTTGCCGACGTCCTGTGCGACTCGGTACCCCACGTACGGCGCGAGCTTCTCCGCCGTCACGGGAGTCACGGCGAACGAGAAGTACCG
>JAQTVA010000175.1 GCA_028707055.1 Candidatus Bipolaricaulis sp.
TCGCAACGAACACCGTTCCGAACGGAGCGTTCCGCGGGTTCGGAAGTCCCCAAGTCATCTTTCCTCACGAGTCGCAGATGGACCGACTCGCGGAGCGGCTGGGGCTCGACCGCGCCGAGCTGCGGCGGCGCAACGTCCTTCACTCGGGGGATCGAACGTCGACCGATCATCGGATCGAGGAGAGCGTGGGGATCTCGGAGACCCTCGACCGCGCGATCGAGGTTGCCGCCTGGACGGAGCGGTGCGACCGCGTCGAGGCGTTCAACCGGGCGAACGGCGTCCGCCGAAGGGGAGTTGGGATCGCGTGCGTCCTCTACGGTGTCGGACTGGGGGGGAAGGCGCCGTCGCTGGACAAGGCGGGGGCCGCGTTGAAGCTCGAGGCCGATGGCTCGGTGACGGTGGCCATCGGGACCGTCGAAATGGGTCAAGGCCTCTCGACGGCCGTCCTCGCGACCGCGGCGGAGGCTCTGGGTCTCGCGATGGAGCGCGTCCACCTCGCGCCGATCGACACGTCGCGGGTGCCGGACAGCGGGCCGACGGTGGCGTCGCGCGGCACGATGATGAGCGCCCTCGCGGTGATCGACGCGGCTCGGAAGCTTCGCGAACGGATCGACGGCGTCGCGCGGGAGCTCGGGATCTCCGCCGGGGAGATCGCTTCGCGGTGGGACGAGATCGCCCGCGCCTTCTGGGCGCGCAACGTCGACCCGGCCGTCGAGGGCTGGGCGAGGACGGAGCCGGTGAGCTGGGATCCCAAGACCGGGCTTGGCAACGCTTATCCTGTCTATGCGTTCGCGACGCACATCGCCGAGGTCGAGGTCGATCCGGTCACCGGCGAAGTGCAGGTCGTGGATGTCGTGGCGGTCCACGACTCCGGCACGATCCTCAACCGGGCGCTCGCCGCGGGCCAGGTGGAAGGCGGGATCGCTCAAGGCCTTGGATTCGCACTTTCGGAGTCGATCTCGCAGAAGGACGGCCGGCTCCTCGTCAACGGCCTGACGACGTATCGCCTGCCGACGGTGCGCGACGTTCCCCTCGACGGGCGCGTCGAGTTCGTCGAGACGCCGTTCCCCGCCGGCCCGTTCGGAGCCAAGGGGATCGGCGAGGTGCCGCTGATGGCGGCGCACGCGGCGATCTCCCGGGCCGTCGCTCACGCGATCGGCCGCGAGCCGAGCCGGTACCCGCTGGATCCACCGTACGTGCGAGACTTGCTCGACACGAAGATCTGAGCGCCGAGCGTCCCGCCCTGCGGATCCCTCGAGCGCGCGGGCGACGCTCCTGCGAACCGCCGGCGCGGCGGACCCTTCGCGGAACGAAAAACGGGAGGCCCGAAGGCCTCCCGTCATCAGGTCCTTGCGCGCCGGGATACGTCTACAGGCCGAGCACGGTCAGCAAGGCGGAGAAGTCGACGGCTCCCTGGAGAAGATCCTCGAGAGACGTCACGCCGAGCATGCCGACGATGGTGTTGAAGAAGTTCTGGATTCCTTCTGCCGGAGCCGACATGATGATCGGCATCAGCGAGTCCTGCAGGGACATACCGAGCGACTGCGACACCTGAGTGAGGTACTCCGCGTTGTCCGCGAAGAACTGGGCGAACGCCGCAGCCAGCGCCTCGGGATTGGCCTCTCGGAGGTGGACGATCCCCTGGCCGAAGAGGAACCCGAGCTGAGCCACCGATGTGAAGTAGGGTTTCCCCGCGGCGCGCTCGCCGTTCATCCACAGGATGTACGTCGGCTTTGCGTCGGCCGGCTGCCACTCGAGAATCAGGGTTCCGCCGGCGACCAGCGATCCGCCGTTGAAGTCGAAAGCCGTTCCCGTCGGTCCGCCCAGCGCCGGGAGGAGTCCGCCGATCTCGACCTTGCCCGTGATCGTGACTTCCTGATCGAACTCGATGTGAATCCCGGTCACGGCGGCTCCCGTGTCGTTGTTCAGCATCCAGGCCGCCACGTCGCCGACCACGTAGGCGTCGAAGTCCACCGCGTACGCCGTGGACCCAAGCCCCAACGCGAGAACCGCAACGACAAACACCAACCCCACGCTCTTCTTCGCTCGAACCATGAACGCCTCCTTGCTAGACGAGTCGAAGCATTCTAGCCCGGGCCGGCGGGCCGGACAACGCGACCTCCGGGGCGCGCCAGGAGGGCTTCCGCCAGCGCCAGATCGGAGGTTGTCGTGACCTTGAGGTTCTCTCGCTCGCCGTCGACGACCGCAACGGAGATTCCGCAGGCGAGGACCGCGGCGGCGTCGTCGGCAAGCGTGGGTTCGGTCGTCTCTGTGAGACAGCGGAGGATCACCTCGGCGCGAAAGCCTTGGGGGGTCTGGACTCCGACGAGGCCGAACCGCTCGATGACCTCCGGGAGAAGTCCCGTGGGGCCGACACGACGGACGGTGTCGACTACGGGGACGACGGGGACGCATGCGCCGTGGGCCGTCGTCCCGTCGATGACGCGATCGATCAGTCCGCGCGAGACGAGAGGGCGGGCGGCGTCGTGGATCAGCACGAGATCGCCGGTGGCCGCTCGCACGCCCGCAAGGGCGGAGTCGCGGCGCTCGGCACCGCCTTGCACAATGCGCGTCCGGGCTCGCGCGCCGGCGGGAAGGAGCGACGCGACGTCTTCCGCTTCCCCTTCGCGGACAACGATGACGAGCTCCGAAATCCTCGGCGCGTCCGCGAACGCGGCGAGGACATGGGCGAGGATCGGCGCCCCCGCGAGCGGGAGGAAGACCTTGTTCGTCGCGGCCCCCATGCGAATCCCCCGCCCGGCGGCGACGATCACCGCGGTCACTCTCATGTCACGTGCCGTGGGAGGGAGTCTCCGTAAGCTTCACGAGGCCCGTCCCGTCGGGGTTTACCGCGTAGATCTCCCAGACCCCGGATCGATTGGAGTTGAAGTAGATCCGGCCGTCGCTGCCCCAACTGGGGTTGATGTCGTCCCCGGGGTCCGTTGTGAGCCGGGCGACGTCGCGAGTCCCGAGGTCCAGAACGTAGATATCGTTGTTGTCCCCTCGGCTGGATGCGAAGGCGATGCGACGGGCGTCGGGCGACCAGGCGGGAGACCAGTCCTCGTCCGCGTTGTCAGTCAGGCGCTCGGTGGAGCCGGTGGCGAGATCTCGCACGAACAGCTCGAGGTGCTTGTCGACGAGCGATTCAAAGGCGAGGCGCGTGCCGTCCGGCGACAGCGCCGGCTCCCAGTTCGTGAGTGCCGGCTCTCGGCTCCCGAAGTAGGAGCACCCCCC
>JAQTVA010000176.1 GCA_028707055.1 Candidatus Bipolaricaulis sp.
CGCGTTCCTCTGGGCCGCCGCCCTCGTCGCAGTGGTGTCCATCGGCGCGCGGATGGAGAGTCCGCCGCCCCGGATTCCCGTGATTCTTGTGTACGGCTTCCAGCCCGCTCCCGGGTTCGTGCCCACCCGTGTATGGGAGGCGTTCGGCGAACGCCTGTCCGGCCGCCCCATGGTCGAGGCGGAGCGGTGCACGATCGACAAGGCCCACAGCATCTATGTCCTGGCCGCCGCGGACACCGCGCACGATGACGTCTACATCAGCCACTACGCCGGCTCGCTTGAACCCACCGTCCGCGACTTGCGCTACTACGCCGCCCGCCTGGCCGACGAAGTCGCCTGGGTGAAGGAAGTTGAGGGCGTCGACGCGGTCGATCTCGTCGGTCACAGCATGGGCGGACTCATCGCCCGCTGCTACGTCGAGGCGAGCGACTTTGAGCCGCTCCTCGGCGAGCCGGACTTCGAGGATTACGGAACCGTCTTTCGCAACGATGTGCGCACGCTCGTCTGTCTCGCGACGCCGCATCATGGCGCCGCCGTGGCTGCCTTCGGAAGCTGGCTCGGCCCGCTCCTCGCCGAACTCGCCCCGGACAGCCGCTTGCTCCAGGCGCTCAATGAACCCGCCGTCCCCGGCGGCGCCATCGCGCCGTCGGTTCGCTACGTGTCGATGGCCGGTCAGAGCTGCTTCGGCTGCGGCCTGCTCCGTGACGAAGAGGTTTGTCTTCGGGAGTGCGTCGCTGACGGCCTCGCATGGTCCGGCTCGGACCTCGTTGTCTCGATGGCGTCCGCCTACCTCGCGGACGCGGAGAACACCGCGTGCCTTGGGATGGACCACGTGGCCATGCACATCCACCCCGTGCTCGCCGATGCCGTTGCCGCCGTGCTCGCGGGCCATCCCGCGCCGACCGTGCTGCTCGCCGATCCGAGACTCGTGGTCGACGCCGAGCCCAAACCCTAGTGCATCGTCCCGAACCGGTTGAGCGGCCATACGCGAAGGTACGGAACGCCGATCATGTCCTTGTCGTCGACGAAACCCCAGTAGCGGGAGTCGAACGAATCCCGCGAGTTATCCCCGAGCACGAAGTAGAACCCTTCCGGGACCCGGGTCGGCTCAACGCCGAAGCGGAAGCGGGTGTCGCTCGAGTAGTAGAAGCGGTCGAAGCGGTCCCCCGTCAACCGGACGCCGTCGACATAGATGCCGCCGTCCCTGATCTCTACCGTCTGCCCCCCCACGGCGACAAGCCGCTTGACGTATCTCATGCGCCTCTCGCGCGTCTCGATTCCGAGGTCGGCCAGGCTCTTCGCGTTCTCCGCCTTCGTCCCAAGCCCGTAACGCTTCCCATCCGCTGTGGTGAGCTCCAGCGACGTCCCGCTCGCCCACGTGGCGAGCCGTCCGTTGAGGAATGCCGTGGAGTAGGCGGGTTCCGAGTTCAAGTACAGGAGCCGGACCCCTGTTGGCACGCCGGCGCCGGCGGCCGGGGATCCCGCGGTCACGCTCTTGACGTAGACCTCCTCGGTGTGGCGGAACACGACGATGTCGCCGGGCTTCGGGTCGCGGAAGTAATAGGTGATCCGGTCGACGAAGAACGAGTCCTTCGGGTCGATCGTCGGAATCATCGAGCCCGTGGGGACATGCATCCGCACAGTGATGAACGTCATGATCAGCGCGGCGAGCGCCCCGGCCACGACGAGGACCTCAATCCACTCGAGAACCTCCCGCATGGCGCGGCCTGGCTGCCACCCCATCTTCCACGCCCAGCGGACGATGATGGCAGGCTTTCGCTCCTTCTTCGGTCGCTTGCTCCTCCACGACATCGAGACCTCCCTCATCCTGCAACGACGGCAGACCCGTAGTGATATCGGATTCGGACCGGTCGGGCAACTTCGGCCGCCGCTCGCGCCACCCATGGCGTATACTTGCACCGAGGTATGCTCAGGCAACGCCATCCAGCCTCGGCGGATGGCGTTTCTCTTTGGAGGCGAAGGATGGCGGTTCGGATCGCAGTCGTGGCGTCGTATCTCGGCATTCTTCTCGCAATCGGACTTCTCGCACGTGCGCGCCGACGAAGGTCTCCCGACGACTACTTCCTCGCTTCGCGCACCCTGCCCGGCTGGGTCCTGTTCCTCACCATGGCGGCCACCAACTTCAGCGCGTTCACGGTGTTCGGGTTCTCGGGCGCCGGGTGGAGGATCGGGTACGCCTTCTACCCGATCATGGCCTTCGGTACAGGGTTCATGGCGCTTGCGTTCGTGCTGATCGGGCACCCCGTCTGGCGCCTCGGCAAGGCCCACGGACTCGTCACCCCGCCGGAACTCGTGTACGAGCGGACGAAGAGCCCCGGACTCCGGCTGGTCTTCTTCCTCGTCATGGCCGCGTTCACGCTGCCGTACCTCGCGATCCAGCCGATGGCCGCCGGGTACGCGCTCCAGTCGCTGTTCGGCATCCCGTACTACGCCGGCGCCGCCGTCGTGACCGGCGTCATCCTCCTCTACGTGCTCGTCGGCGGATTCCGCGGCGAGGTGTGGACCGACGTCTTCCAGGGCGCGATGATGATCGTTCTGATGGCCGTGGGGTTGGCCGCCGTCGCGGCTCCGTTCGGCGGAATCGCCGCCGCGAACCGAACGGCGGCAGCCGAACTGCCGGCGCTCTTCTCGCGTCCGGGTCTCGACGGAAGCTTCACACCGGGAATCTGGTTCGGCTACATGATCCTGTGGTTCCTGTGCGATCCGATGTTCCCGCAGCTGTTTCAGCGGTTCTACGCCGCAAAGAGCCCCCGCGGTCTTTCGACGTCGATGGCCCTCTACCCCCTCGTGACCGGGCTCTTGTTCCTGTTCCCCGTCGCCGTCGGCGTGATCGGACGACTGTCGTACCCCGAGCTTCCGGCCGGCGCGGCGTCGGACGGGATCCTGCCGCTCCTGCTCCACAAGCACGCGTCGCCGCTCGTCGAGACGCTCGTTCTCTCGGCCGGCCTTGCCGCACTGATCACGACGCTCGACTCGCAGCTGCTGACCCTGTCCTCGATGTTCACCCGCGACATCTACGCCCCCGTCCGAGCGTGGCTCCGGACCCGCCAAGATGACCGGCAGGCCTCGCCTCCGTCGGAGTGGGTTGGGCGCGCCTTCGTCGTCCTCCTCGGCCTCGCCGGGCTCGCGCTGGCGTACCGACCGCCCGCCACGTTCCTCGAGATCACGACCGAGGCGTTCACCGGCCTCGCCGTCCTCTTCCCG
>JAQTVA010000177.1 GCA_028707055.1 Candidatus Bipolaricaulis sp.
CGTTGCAGTCTCTGGAGGAGGAACCATGGCAGTCCCGAAATACCGAACGTCGAGATCCAAGGGTCGCATGCGGCGGAATCACTGGCGGAAGATGGATCCAGTGCCCTCCACCGAGTGCCCGCACTGCCACGAGACGAGGTTGCCCCATCGCGCGTGCCCGCACTGCGGCTTCTACAACGGAATGGAGATCGTGGCCAGGAAGGAAGAGACCAAAGCGTAGGGTTCATCTTCTCTCCGTCTGTGAGTGGCGTCCGGCCCGTGAGGCCGGACTTTCTTTTGGCCGATTGTGCGGCGCTCGTTCCCTGACTTGGTGGGTATTCGTTGACTTGGAGGCGTTTCGCGTACAGAATGGCTCGGAGGATTGCTGCAATGGCCGACGCAAAACAAGACGGCTCCAAAGAGGGATCGCTGCGAGAGGTCTGGAAAGCCGTTCGGGACGCGATTGACGACCGAATCCTGCGGGCTTGCCTCCCGCTCGACGCGAAGGCCGTCGTGCAGAGCGAAGGTCGCTTGTACATCCTCGTCGACACGGAGTTCAAGAAGGAGTACTGCCTTCGCAAGCTCGACAAGCTCCACGAGGCGGTCGAGCGAGTGCTGGGGCCGCACGAGATCGTGATTGGCGAGCCGCCCCTGATCGAACAGGCGAGGGAGAGCGAGCCCCAGGGCCGCGGGGCCAACGCTCGCATCCTGGTGATTGGGGTCGGGGACGGCGGGGTCAACGCGGTGGCGCGCATGAGAGAGGAGCGCCTCTCCGGCGTCCGCTTCGTTGCGGTCGACACAGATCGTCAGGTTCTTCAGGCGGCTCCCGTGAAGGAGCAACTCCAGCTCGGAGCCGACATCACCGGGGGACGGGGCACCGGGGGCGACCCGGAGCGAGCGCGCCGTGCCGCGGAGGAGTCTCGATGGGAGGTGGCCAACCTCCTGCGGGGGACCGATCTCGTGTTCATCACCGCCGGGCTCGGCGGAGGGACGGGGTCCGGTGCCGCTCCCATCATCGCCCAAGTGGCGAGGGAGCAGGGAGCCCTCACGGTCGGTGTGGTGACGAAGCCGTTCACGTTCGAAGGGACGACCCGCCAGGCGAACGCTGAGCGGGGGCTGGCCGAGCTTCGCGCCGCGGCCGACGTCCTCATCGTCATCTCCAACGATCGGCTGCTGGAGACCAGCGCGCGCGGCATGCCGATGACGAAGGCGTTCGAGCTGGCCGACGGAATCCTGCATCAGGGCGTGCGCGGGATCTCGGATCTGATCACCGTGCGCGGCCTCATCAATCTCGACTTTGCGGACATCCGCAGTCTCCTCGCCCATGCGGGTGACGCCATGATGGGGACAGGCGAGGCCTCCGGAGTGGGACGAGCGCTCACGGCGGCCAAGGCGGCAAGTACGAATCCCCTCCTCGAGGGAGACTCGATTCGCGGCGCCCGCAAGATGATCCTGAACGTGACCGGCGGCCCCGATCTCACCCTCGGCGAAGTGATGCAGGCGGCAGAGCACATTCGCCAGGCCGCGGCGACCGAGTGCGATCTCGTCTTCGGCGCGGTCATCCGCGAGGACGTGAGCCACTCGGTGCGCATTACGGTGATCGCGGCGGCGTTCCGCAAGGAAGAATCGATTGCGAGAGAGCAGAAGCGGCACGTCAAGCGCGAGCGTGTGTCGGGCAAAGTGAACCTCGATGTTCCGACCTTCCTCCGACGGGAGCGGGACGCCGAGGAAGAGGAGTAGTCGGGGCGACGCGAGCCCGGGCTCAAGGATCCATGGCGAAGCCACGAGGGGGAGAGGCGATGGACGTTGTACGGGTGCTCGTCTGTCATTCCCATCCTGAGCCCACTCTGTTGCTGGAGCTGGAGAGGGAGGGATACGACGTCACCACCGTCGAGTGTGGCGGCGAGGCCGTCTCTGAGCGGGTCAGCGAGGCAAAACCCGACCTGGTCCTGCTCGAGCTGTCCATCCCCGGGCAACGCCACGGAGGCTGGAAGGTCCTCGCGGCCTTGCGTGAAACGCCGCACCCGCCCGCCGTGGTCGTCCTCACCTCGCTGGGACGTCTCGACGATCGCGTTCGCGCTCTGAACGCCGGTGCCGATGACGTCATCCTGCAGCCGTGCGACCTCGTGGAGGTGAAGGCGAGGATTCGCGCCGTCCTCCGCCGAACGCGGCCGCGCCTTGCGGAATTGGCGCTGACGATCGACGACCAGCGTAAGCAGGTCTGGATTGGAGAACGCTGCGTGACCCTTTCCCCGAAGGAGTACAGCCTGGTGTCTCTTCTCGCGTCGTCGCCCGGGCGTGTCTTCTCGAGTGACAACATCGTCGAAGCTCTCTGGTCGAAACCGTCGTACGCTACCGGGCAGGACGCCCAGAAGTACGTGTACCTCTTGCGGCGCAAGATCGAGCGCGATCCGACGCGGCCGGAGATCATCCTCACCGTTCGGGGATTCGGGTACCGCCTCGCGTTGTAGCCCGCCGGACTAGATGTCGCGGATGTCTAGGTACAGGGGCGGCTTGGGTAGGTCCTCACGGCGTATCGGCCGGACCATCGTGTGATAGTGAAGGACCGTGTTCGGAACGGCGCGCGGCAGCCGTGCGAGTGGGTCATCGCGGTACAGGAACAGCGTGACGATGTCCACGCCGTCGGCGCGGGCGTTGCGCCGCAACTTCCGGACGAGGTCCGCGAGCAGGGCCTGGCCTTGGGGCCCCCGGGCGATCGCGTCGAAGAGTTGGAGATAAGCGATTTGCTGCCCCACGACCGGCAGTCGGGGAACCGGAAGCGTGGCGGACAGCGGATTCAACACACCGCCGAGCAGTCGGATCCAGAGGGGCATCCGAAGCACTCGGCCGCTGTAGATCTTCGAGAGATCCCACGCGCTGACCTGAGCGGAGGAGGCGCCGGCCTCCAGGCGGTAGATCCCCTTCAGGTACCCCAGCTCCGCTCCCCGCGCGTACGCCGCCAGGAAGTCGACCGGTTTGAGCGTCCGCTCGCCGACGGCCCGGGCGATCTGCTCGACCTCCGCCTCGAGTGCGTCGAGGTGGGGATCCAGATCGACGCGCTTCCCAGGAAGCGACGTTGTGGATAGGATATCGAACGACGCCGCGGGCTTCGCGCCCACTCGTGTGACGACGTTGAGCGAATCGTAGTTGTCGGCCTTCACGTGACCGAAGAGGAACGCCGCGTCGGCCTCTCGGATCTCGTCGTGGACCGCATGCCACAGACGAAGGAGACCGCGTTTCC
>JAQTVA010000026.1 GCA_028707055.1 Candidatus Bipolaricaulis sp.
CCCTCCTCGACGACGCTTCCGCGGTGCAGGACGAGGATCTTGTCCGACTCGCGGATCGTCGACAGCCGATGGGCGATCACGATCGACGTCCGACCCTCCATGATCCTGCGCAGCGAGGATTGGATCAGGTGCTCGGTGTGGGAGTCGATGCTCGCGGTCGCCTCGTCGAGGATGAGGATCCGCGGGTCGAAGGCTACAGCGCGGGCGAACGACAGGAGCTGCCGCTCGCCGACCGACAGGGTCGCTCCGCGTTCCTTGACCTCCGTCGCGTACCCGTCCGGAAGCTCCTCCACGAAGTCCGCGCTCACGAATCGGGCGGCCTCAATCGCCTTCGCCTCCGGGATGTCGGATCGCAGACGGATGTTGTCCATCACGTCGCCGGCGAACAGGAAGACGTCTTGCAGGACGACGGCCATCTGCGACCGCAGCTCGGCGAGATCGTAGCTCTCGATCGGTCGGCCGTCGATCAGGACCTGGCCCTTCTGGATCGGGTACATACGGAACAGGATCCGGATGATCGTCGTCTTCCCCGCCCCCGTCGGCCCGACGATCGCCACCCGCTCGCCCGGAGCGGCGGTGAACGAGATGTCTCTCAGAATCCAATCGCCTTCCGAGTACGCGAACCAGACGTTGCGGAACTCGATGTTTCCCTGGAGCGCGGCGACGCGGCCGCCTCCGCCGCGATCCTCCTCGGGTTCGTCGAGGAGTCGGAAGATGCGCTCGGACGACGCCATCGCGGCCTGCAGCACGTTGTATCCCTCGGAGAGGTTGAGGACCGGCTCAAACAGCATGCGGACGTACTGGATGAACGCGGTCAGGGCGCCCAGCGACAGGGCGCCGCGGATCACACTCGGTCCGCCGTACCAGAGGACGAGCGCGATGCCGAAGGAGCTCAGGAAGCTCATCAGCGGGCGGAACACGGCGAACGTCAGGATCTGGCGCATGTCCGCGTGGAACTTAGCCGTGTTGATCCCGAGGAAGCTCCGGTTCGCCTGGGCCTCTTGAACGAAGACTTGGATGATGCGCATCCCCGAGATCGACTCCTGAAGGTAGGCGTTGAGGCGCGCAAGCTGTTTTCGGACTTCGCGATACGCCGATCGGGCGCGATTCCGGAACTGCCACGCGGCGAGGACGATGACCGGGAAGAGCGCGGTGATGACGAGCGCCAGCCTCCACTCCAGTCGGAAGATGACGACGAGGATGCCGACGATGAGGAAGGCGTCGCGGAACAGGTTGACGAGCATCGACGTGAACAGCTCGTTGATCGCCGCCACGTCGTTCGTCGCGCGGGTCACAAGCCGGCCCACGGGCGTCCGATCGAAGAACGAAAGGGGGAGACGCAGGACGTGGCGGAAGATCTCGCGCCGCATGTCGTACATCACCCGCTGTCCCGTGTACTCGAGGAGGTAGACCTGAAGGACCGCGAAGGCAAACCGGACGAGGAGGGCGAACGCGTAGATCACCGCGAGACGGGCGACGCCGGCGAGGGCGCCGCCGCGCAGGGTGTCGAAATCGCTGACGGGGAGCGACATCAGGTCCTTCTGGGTCGCGATCGCTCCGCCGGGGATGGGCACGAAGTGCTCCGGGTTCCGCGCCACGACGGCGGTCGCTCGAGCGTCGTCCTCCGACTCGAAGGCGTACCGCTCGGTCGCAACGGCTCCTGCTCGTTCCCACTCCCCGCGCACATCGGCCGGAACCTCGGCGATCCGAACGAGATACCGCCCGTCACCGAGGGCGATCGGATCGCCCGACGCGGGGGCCTCGCCCACGGTCACGATTGCGTAGGGGAGCGTCATGTCGCGATCGATGGCTGTCTTCGACAGGTAGGGAATCGCGAGCTCGATCCCGGCGAGGACGACGGTGAGTGCGACGCAGACGGCAAACAGGGCTCGGTACGGAGTCAAGAAGCGGAGCATGCGGCGCATCAGCTTCGCGTCGAAGGCCTTCCCCGCGATCTCGTCGTCGATGAACGGCGCGCTCATTCCGTCACCGCCCTTCGTTCCGCCTGCTGCAGCGTCCAGATCCGCCGGTAGATGCCCTCGCGCGCCGCCAGCTCCTCGTGCCGTCCGGAATCGACGATCCGGCCTCCGTCGAGAACGAGGATCCGGTCGGCGTTGCGCACCGCCGAGATCCGATGTGCGATCAGGACCGTTGTGCGTCCGCGGAAGAACTCGCGCAGGTTGGCTAGGATGACCTCTTCTCGCTCGGCGTCGACGGCGGAGAGGGGGTCGTCGAAGACGACGATGCGCGGCTCGACGAGGAGGGCGCGAGCGATGGCGACGCGCTGCTTCTGGCCGCCGGAGAGGGACAGGCCCCGCTCCCCGACCCGCGTCTCGTAGCCGTCGGGGAACGCGACGATCTCGTCGTGGACTCCGGCGAGGCGGGCGGCGCGTTCGATCTCTTCGCGGGGCGCATCGGGCCGACCGAAGGCGATGTTCTCGGCGATCGTGGCCGAGAAGAGGAACGCGTCCTGCGGCACGAAGCCGATAGCCCTGCGGAGCTCAGCGAGCGACAGGTCGCGAACGTCGACACCGCCGATACGGATCGTTCCCGGAGGGGGGTCGAAGACCCGGGGGATGAGGTGGGTCAAGGTGCTCTTCCCGCACCCGGTCATGCCGACGATTCCGAGGGTCGTCCCCTCGTCGAGGTCGAGGTTGATCCCCGTGAGGGCGGCGGGCGCCCCGTTCCCTGCGCCGTAGGCGAACGTCAGATCGCGGATCTCGATCTGTGTTCCGTTCATCGGACGCGGCGACTCGGGTTCGACGATGTCCGGCTGCACGGCGAGGAGAACGCCGATCCGCCCGAGCGACGCCCGGCCCCGCTGGAAGATGTTGACGGCGTCGCCGAGGGCGATCATCGGCCAGATCAGCATGGAGAGGTACTGGGCGAAGGCGACGAAGGGGCCGAGCGAGACGGTCCCGCGGATGACGCTGCTCCCTCCGATCCACAGCGTCAGGGCGAGCGTTGCGCCGGAGAGAAGCTCGATCAGCGGGTGGAATAACCCGTGAACCCGAACCAGGGCCATGTTCTCGTTGGCCAGCGTCTGGTTCGTGCGGGCGAAGTCACGCTCGGTTCCTTCCTCCTGGACGTAGGCCTTGAGCACGCGGATCCCCGACACGTTCTCGCGGACCTTCTCCATCGCGGCGGAGAACGCCGCCTGCACCGACTCGAACCGCTCGTGGATCACGCGGCCGAACCCGAGCATGACGAGCGTCAGTATCGGCAACGGCAGGACGGCGTAGGCGGTCATCCGCGCGTTGATCGACAGCATGACGCCGACAGAGAAGGGGATCATGACCAGCGGGTCGAGCACCGTGATCAGGCCGAACCCGCAGGCCCGCGTGACGGCGTCAATGTCGTTCGTCGCGTGCGCCATCAGGTCGCCGGTCTTCGTCTCGTTGTAGAACGAGGCGGGGAGCGTCACGAGGTGCCCGTACAGCCGAGCCCGGAGATCCCGCTCGATCCGCCGTGACGTGCCGATGAGGAAGAACCTCCACAGGAAGCGGAAGACGAGAGCCACGACGGCGATGCCAACGATGAGGAGGCCGCTCCAGAGCAGGCTGCCGTCCCCTCTGCCGAGGCGGTCGATGGCGTCGCTCAACACGAGCGGGACGCATAGGGTTGCGACGTCGACGATCATCAGGCAGGCGAAGCCCGCCGCGACGCGTCCCTTGTATTGCCAGAGCCAGTACGTGATCCGGTTCATGAAACGAACATGGTATCCGATCGTTCCGGGCTCCGAAACGCGACGGGACGGCGGGCGGACGTGATTGGTCGGACCGTGGCCGACCGCTATAATCGCCTGGTAACTTCGACGGGAGCGAGGGGGAGGCCGATGGTTCGGATGCGGCGAGTGGTTCTGTTCGTAATCCTTTGTGCGCTCGGGAGTGGGGGGGCGGCGGTCTCCGCGACCCTCCGTATGAGCCTACCTCCGGTGTTCGAGGCGCTACCGATCGCGTTCGCGGAGGCCTGGGGGCTGTTCGACGCGGAAGGAGTCTCGGTCGATCTCGTCGGGATCACCGATAACCAGGAGCGCAGCACGGCCCTCCTCACCGGGAACCTGGACGCGGTGATGGAGGACGTGACGCGGGCGCTGCTCGACTACTCGTCGGCCCGCGACCTTGTGATTACCGGCAGCGCGATCTCCGTTCCGCAGACGGACAGCGTCCCGCTCGGACTTCTGTCGCACGCTGGGTTCGGCGCCGAGTCTCTCGCGGCTCTGCTCGCCACGAACCAGAAGATCGGCATCTCGTACCGGACGGACGATGAGTACATGCTCGACCAGCTTCTCGTCGCCTGCGGCATCACCAAGGGCTGGTCGACGCGCTACATGTACTTCAACGATTCGTTGCAGCTGGCGATCTGGTTCGCCGCCCAAACGGTGCCGGTGGCCACGCTCCGCGAGCCGTACATCAGCTACATCGCCACGTACCACGCGCCGAACTTGGCGCCGCCGAACCTGTCGTGGCTGTCGACGTTCTCGGGGATCGCGCCGGTTCCGTGCGCCGTCGTGTTCCGCAAGGCGTTCGTCCGCGACAACCCGAGCGCG
This sequence comes from Candidatus Bipolaricaulis sp., assembly GCA_028707055.1. GTDB lineage: Bacteria > Bipolaricaulota > Bipolaricaulia > UBA7950 > UBA9294 > JAPLGD01. Next base: position 4,550 of record JAQTVA010000026.1, read on the forward strand.
ATCGCGGCGTTCTATCGCGCCCACGCCGCCGCCGTCGACCGGATCAACGCGATGCCGCGCGACGAGTTGATCGCCGTCGGCCTTGACGTCGTCCTGGGCCTTTTCTTCCAAGGCGCGAACTCCAGCAGCGTGCCTCAAGAGGCCCTCGACGCCATCTCGATCCCGCGCTTCGAACCGCCCGCTCCTCTGCCCGAGCAGACCTTCACCAACGTGGTCTCCTGGATGCAGAAGAAGGGGTACCTCTATGAGCGTCTGGAGTACGCCGCCGTCGTCGACAACCACTTCCTTCCATGATCGCGCTGCGTGACGTCGTGGTGGAGTACGGACGGGGAGTCCGGGCGGTTCGGGCCGTCGATCGGATCACGCTCGGTGTTCCTCAAGGCCAGAGCCTCGCCTTGATCGGTCCGTCGGGGTGCGGCAAGTCGACGCTCTTGTTCGCCGTCGCGGGTCTGATCCGGGCGACGGAGGGCGAGATTCGGATCGGCGGCGAGCTGGTCGCCGGGCCGCGGCGCGACACGGCGTTGATCCTTCAGAACGCCGGGCTCCTACCGTGGAAGACGGTCTGGCAGAACGCGAACTTGAGCCTCCTCTTGGCCAAGGAATACCCGGCGGCGACGGCCGACGCTGTGCTCGCGGAGCTCGGCCTGTCCGACGTGAAGAGCCGCTACCCATCCGAGCTGTCGGAGGGGATGAAGCGGCGCGTCGGAATCGCTCGTGCCTTGTCGACGTCGCCCGAGGTCATGCTGATGGACGAACCGCTGGCATCGCTCGACACCCTGACGAAGGAGCGGATTCAGGACCTGTTCCTCAAGTTGTGGGCCCGTCACGCGTTTTCGTTCGTCCTCGTGACCCACGACATCGAGGAGGCAGCGTTCCTCGGACAGCGAATCGTCGTCCTCTCTCCACGCCCCGCGACGGTGAAGGCCGTGGTCGACAACCCAGAGATGGGCAAGCTCGACTATCGAGAATCCTCCGCGTTTCGAGCCGTGGTGTTTCGCCTTCGGGCCGAACTGGAGCGTGGCGCGTGAACCGAGCGAAGCGGGCTGGGCGGTGGTTCGTCGATCGGGTCGAGGATCGCAGCGTGTGGCGGCACCTCGCGGTCTACGCCGCGAGCATCCTTCTCTTGCTTCTGTTCTGGGAGGTTGCCAGCGTCGTGATCCGGGCGCTGAAAGGAGGGCGCGAGTACCTTCCGAACCCGATTCTGACCATTCGCGAGATGGTCCGCCTGGGCCCGCTCCTGTTTCAGAACTTCTGGATCAGCGCGTGGCGCCTCGTCCTGGCGATCCTGATCGCGTTCTCCACCGGATACCCCTTGGGGCTTCTCGTCGGGCATGAACGGCGACTCGACGAGCTGATCTCCCCGATGATCTACATCGTCTACCCCATCCCGCAGGTCGCCTTCATCCTCATCTTGTTCCTCATCTTCGGGATCGGACATCCCGTGAAAGTGGCGATCGTGGCGATCGCGCTCTTCTTCCAGCTTCTCGTCAGCGCCCGCGGGGAGGCGAAGCAGATCTCGCTCGAGCACATCACGAGCGTGATCTCGGCCGGGGCCTCCCGCTGGCAGGTGTACCGGCACGTGATCCTGCCGGCCACGCTGCCGTCGATCCTGACGAGCCTCCGCGTGAGCGTCGGCCTGGGAATGGCTTTCCTGTACATCGCGGAGACGACCGGGTCGGTCGACCCGGTGCGCGGAGGGTTGGGATCGTTCATCAAGAACAACATGTACAGCACCGGCCAGGCGTTTGCCGGGATCATCGCCATGGCCCTTCTCGGACTGTGCCTATACATCGTGATCGACGTCATCGAGCGAATCGTATGCCGCTGGACCTACACGGCACGTCGACCGCTGTGAGACGCGCCGCCGCGCTCGGCTCCCTGCCGGTGACCGGTTCTCGAACCGCCGACGGGGTTCTGCGGTGCCCGGCGACCGGCCGTGCAGCGCCTGGGCGGGCCTTGCTGTGGCCGGCGGCCACCGCTAGGATCGGCGTATGAAGCTCGAACGGATCTACCTCGTGGTCCACCCCGGGAAGACGGCGGCGCGCGCCGCCGTCGAGCGGCTCGAGGAGTGGTGTCGCACGCACGGCGTCGAGGCGGTTCGGGTTGCGACCTCGTCGGAGGTCTCGCGCAGCGGCCAGGCGGTCGTCGTCGCGCTGGGGGGCGACGGCACCATCCTCCGCGCCGCGGCGCAGGTCGTCGAGGCGGGCGTTCCGGTCCTGGGTGTGAACATCGGGAGCTTGGGGTTCCTCTCGCAGGCCTCGCTCGATCGCCTGGTGGAGGCCGTCGAGCGCGTGGCCGCGGGCGACTTCACGATCGAGGAGCGGATGCGCCTTCGCTACGAGGGCGGCTCCACGTCCGGCACGGCGCTGAACGAGCTTGTCGCCACCGGAACGGACCCATCCCGCTTCTGCGCCCTCGAGCTGGAGTGGGGGGACAGCATCGTCGCAAGCTTCGCCGGCGATGGGCTCATCGTCTCGACGGCCACAGGGTCGACGGCGTACAGCCTGTCCGCCGGCGGGCCGATCGTCGTCCCGCCGGCCGCCTGCCTTCTCGTCACGCCGCTTGCGTCGCACCGGCTGGGGCTGCGGCCGGTCTTGTTCCCCGCCGACGCCTCGCTGCGGATTCGGGCCCTGGAGCGCGTTCAACTCGTCGTCGATGGAGACTCCGTGGGTTGCGTCGAGGCGGGGGAGACGGTGCTGGTTCGCCGGGCGAGCCAGCCCACGCTTCTTGTCCGTCTCCCGGGGGCCCCGTCGTTCTTCCGCGTTCTCGACGAGAAACTCAACTGGCCCAGTTCCCCCGCCCGCGGTCGAAAGCGGTAGCGCGCTGCATTCGGGTGTCGCCGCCGTCTGAACCAACGTATAATCGTGCTGCAAGTGGTTTCCCAGAGGTGAGAGCGATGGTCGAAAAGGGTACGTATCGGGTGAAGAGCGGTCTCGCCGAGATGTTGAAGGGCGGCGTGATCATGGACGTGACGACGGCTGAGCAGGCGCGCATCGCCGAAGCGGCCGGCGCCGTGGCGGTCATGGCTCTCGAACGCGTTCCGGCCGACATCCGCGCCCAGGGCGGCGTAGCACGAATGGCCGATCCCACGAAGGTGCGCGAGATCATGGACGCGGTGTCGATCCCTGTGATGGCGAAGGCGCGGATCGGCCACTTTGTCGAGGCGCAGGTCCTCGAGGCCCTCGAGGTCGACTACATTGACGAGTCGGAGGTGCTCACCCCCGCCGACCCCCACTTCCACATCAACAAGTGGGCGTTCGCGGTTCCCTTCGTGTGTGGCGCACGCGATCTGGGCGAGGCGTGCCGGCGGATCGCCGAGGGCGCGGCCATGATCCGCACCAAGGGCGAGCCGGGGACGGGGAACGTGATCGAGGCGGTGCGCCACATGCGGCTCATGAACGAGCAGATTCGCGCCGTTCTCGCGGCTCCCGACGAAGAGCTGATGACGATCGGCAAGAACCTTGGGGCGCCGCACTCGATGCTGCTCGCCATCCGGGAGATCGGCCGACTTCCGGTCGTGAACTTCGCCGCAGGGGGGATCGCCACCCCGGCCGACGCGGCGATGATGATGCAGCTCGGCTGCGACGGGATCTTCGTCGGCAGCGGGGTCTTCAAGTCCGCCGATCCGGCGCGCCGGGCCCGCGCGATCGTCGAGGCGACGACGCACTATGACGACGCGAAGATCGTCGCCGAGGTGTCGAAGGGACTCGGCGAAGCGATGCACGGGATTGAGATCGAGACGATCCCCGAGCACGAGATGATGCAGACGCGCGGGAAATGACGGTTGGTGTCCTCGGCCTCCAGGGGGCCGTCCGCGAGCACGTCAAGAGCCTCGGGCGCCTCGGGATAGCGGTGCGCGTCGTCAAGTCGAGCGCGGATCTCGATGGCCTCTCCGCCCTCATCCTGCCCGGCGGGGAGTCGACGGCCATCTCCCTTCTCGGCGAGAACGGCGTGTTCGAACGGCTTCGACGCCTTGCCTCCGACGGCGTTCCGATGTTCGGCACCTGCGCGGGGATGATCCTCCTCGCCCGTGATGTGGAGGGGCGAGAGGCCGCGCACATCGGGGCGATCGACATCGGAGTGGCCCGCAACGCCTCGGGGCGTCAGGTCCACAGCTTCGAGACCACGCTTTCCATTGACGGAGTCGGTGAGGACGTTCCTGCGGTGTTCATCCGCGCTCCGTACATCACCCGGATCGGCGACGGCGTGCGGATCCTCGCCCGTCACGACGGGGTGCCGGTGATGGCTCTCGCGGGTAGAATCCTCGTCGCAAGCTTCCATCCCGAACTGACGGACGACCTCCGCGTCCATCGCTACTTCGTGGAGACGGTCAGCGGGCTGCGGAGGGAAGGAGATCGAGGATGAAGAAGAAAGTAGCCATCAATGGGTTCGGACGTATTGGACGAGCATTCTTCCGCATCGCCTTCGGGCATCCGGAGATCGAAATCGCGGCGATCAACGACCCGTTCATCCAGCCGGACATGGCGCGCTACCTGCTGGTCCACGACTCCGTGTACGGGCGGTACGGCAAGCGCGTCGCCGCCAAGGACGGCGCGCTGGACGTCGAAGGCCGCTCGATCCCGATCCTGACGGAAAAGGAGCCGGACCAGCTTCCCTGGGGAGCGATGAACGTCGACACGGTGGTCGAGGCGACCGGGATCTTCCGCGCCTACGACGGCCCCAAGGGGGCGAAGCGCCACGTCGCGGCGGGCGCGAAGCGGGTTCTCCAGACCGTGCCGAGCAAGGGAGACCACGCGGACAGGATCCCGCAGGTGGTCTACGGGATCAACCACGCGGCCGTCACGGCGGCCCACGATGTCGTGTCCGCGGCGTCGTGCACGACGAACTCCCTCATCCCGGTGCTGTACGTGCTCGAGAAGGAGTTCGGCATCGTCCATGCCTCGATCACGACGGTCCACGCGTACACCGCAGACCAACGACTCGTCGACTCGGCCCACTCGTCGATGACTCGCAGCCGCGCGGCGGCCGTCAACATCGTGCCCACGTCGACCGGCGCCGCCTCGGCGACCGCCAAGGTGCTCCCCGCGCTTGCCGGCAAGATCGACGGAATGGCGATTCGAGTCCCCGTCGCGACGGGCTCGTGCAGCGACGTCACCCTCGAGATGAAGAAGGCGGTCACGGCCGAGGAGGCGAACGCGGCATTCCGAGCGTACGCGGAGCGCGAGCTCTCTGGAATTCTTGGCGTGAGCGACGATCCGATGGTGTCGTCGGACATCATCGCCGACCCGCGCCCGAGCGTCGTGGACCCGACCCTGACCGCCGTCGTGGATGGTCGCCTGCTCAAGGTCGTCGCCTTCTATGACAACGAGTGGGGTTACACGAACCAGCTCCTTCGTCTCGCGCTGGTTCTCTAGGGCCGTCTGCCGGGTTCGAGAGGGCCTTCGGGGGATCGCCGCCCTCCTGTACCCGCCGCAGTGCGTCCTGTGCGGCGTTCCCGTGCCGTGGGGCGAGGTTCTCTGCGCCGCGTGCGCGAAGAGCCTGCCGCAGCGCGAGGGGCCGTCGTGTCGGCACTGCGGAGACTCCCTCGACGACGCGCGGGTGGATCTGTGCCTGCGCTGCGGCACCCACGTGCGAGGATTCGATCGTGCCGCGTCTCTCGGCCCGTACGACGGAGGCTGGAAGATGCTGATGGCTCGGTTCAAGTTCGAGCGCGAGAAAGCGGTCGGTCGGTGGCTCGGGGGACGGCTGGCCGAGGCCGCGGCGGAGTCGTTCGGCGACATCGTCTGCGTGACCCACGTGCCGATGACGCGGGGCGAATACCGGTCGCGAGGCGGAAACCCGTCGCGCGAGCTGGCGCGTTGGGTTGCGCGGCGCCTCGGCGTGCCGGAGCGGACGTTGCTCGCCAAGACCCGTCCGACGCGGCCGCAGCGAACCCTGTCGGCTCGCGAGCGGGCGGTGAACTTGAGGGATGCCTTTCGTGGGGTACGATCGGAGACGGGAACGGTGCTTCTCGTCGACGACCTCCTGACCACGGGAGCGACGGCCGACGAGTGTGGGCGGGCTCTGAAGCGTGGAGGCTGCAACGAGGTCTGTGTCCTGACGGTCGTCCGAGCGTAGGGGAGGCTGGGATGCGAGTGACGTCGGCGATTCTCGGCTCCCTGGGGACGAATGCCTACCTGATCGAGATCGGCGGGCGCGCGGTGCTGATCGACCCGGCGGACGACTCCGCCGCCCTGTACGCCCTCGTGGGGCACCGGACGATCGATTGGGTCGTGAACACCCACGGGCACTTCGACCACGTGGGAGGAAACTGGGCGATCCCCTCCGGCGGCGTCTGCATCCACGAGAGCGACGTTCCGTACGTGGATCGGTTCTTCCCCGGGCACCGTCCGTTCGAGCGCTACCTGCACGACGGCGATGAGGTCGTTCCCGGTCTGCGCGTGATCCACACCCCGGGCCACTCCCCCGGGAGCGTGACGCTCGTTGCGGACGGCGCGCTGTTCGCTGGGGATCTCCTGTTCGCCGGCTCGATTGGGCGAACCGATTTCCCGGGCGGATCGGACGAAGCGATGGAGGCGTCTCTGCGCCGAGTCGTCGCGCTGGAGGGGGACTACACCGTCTATCCCGGTCACGGTCCGAAGACGACGCTCGCGCGGGAGCGGAAGACGAACCCGTTCCTGTTCGGCGGGGGGTGACATGGCGGCGAGGCACGACATCCAGGCGATCAAGGAGCGGATCGACATGGTGGCCCTCGTCTCGCGCTACGTCTCGCTCGTGAAGGCCGGATCCGGATACAAGGGACGATGCCCGTTCCACAAGGACGACACGCCGTCGTTCGTCGTCAGTCCGGAGAAGGGGCTCTGGCACTGCTTTGGTTGCGGAGAAGGCGGCGACGTGGTCGGCTTCCTGATGAAGATCGAGCGGCTGACGTTCGTGGAAGCGGCCAAGCGTCTGGCGGAGGAGGCGGGAGTGGACTTCGCCTCATCGGACGACGGAGAGCGAGAGGCGATGCGACGCATGGTCGCCGCCGTGGCGGAGTCCTTCGCGGAGAATCTTGCGAACGCGCGGGAGGGACGGAAGGCGCGCGCCTACTTCGAGAGCCGTGGATTCGACGAAGCGGCATGGAAGCGATTCGGCCTTGGGTATGCCATGCCCGGCTGGGATCACGTCAAGCGGGCGTTCGGCGGCCGTTACGGAATCGACAAGCTGGTCCTTCTCGGCGTCCTCGTCGAGGGGGAGAAGGGCACGTACGACCGCTTCCGAGACCGTACGATTTTCCCGATCTATGACCTCTCCGGACAGCCGATCGCGTTCGGCGGGCGGGCGTTCGGGGACGAGCAACCGAAGTACCTCAACTCGCCGACCACGCCGCTGTTCGACAAGGGGCGGCAGTTGTACGGCCTCTCGTGGGCCCGCGAGGCCGTGCGCGAGGCGAAGGCGGCGATCCTCGTCGAGGGGTACACCGACGTGCTGACCCTTCACCGGGCGGGGATCGAGAACGCCGTCGGCAGCATGGGGACCGCGCTGACGCAGAGTCAGGCGGATCTGCTCGGCCGGTTTGTCGAGGAGGTCGTCATCGCCTACGACCGGGATGCGGCCGGCAGCGCGGCGTCGGTGCGGGGAATGCAGATTCTGCGGAACAGCGGACTGGCCGTCCGAGTGGCACAGCTTCCCGAAGGCGAGGATCCGGACAGCCTGGTGAGGACGTCGGGTGCCGATGCCATGAGGCAAGTCGTCGCCGGCGCGGCGCCGTTCCATCGCTTCTACCTCCAGACGCTCGTCGCCGTGCACGATCCGACCACGGTGACGGGCAAGGAGCGGATCCTCTCCGAGGCTCGGGATTTCTATCGCGGCGTACGCAGTCTTCCCCTGCAGCAGGAGATTGCCAAGGGAATCGCCGAGCTGGTGGACCTGCCGTTCGAGGGGGTCATGCGGGCGCTGGCGGGGCGGAGGGATCGTGTTGCCGCCGACGATCCCGAGGCCGCGGCTCCGACGCGGCGGTTCGGGGAGGAGGAGATTCTCCTCTCGCTCCTCTTGCGCGGGGATATCGGGTGGGGCAGGATCGCGGCGGTGGCCGGGCCGGAGGACTTCTCGCCCCTCCACCGGCCGATCGCCGAGGCGCTGGCGAATGCAGGCGAATCGCCTATCATTTCAGAGCTGATCGAGGGACTCGAGGGCGATGCGGCGCGCCGGGCGCGCGAGTTGGGTCTGACGGAGAATGTCTTCGATCAGGATACCGACCGCGCGGTTCAGGACGCGCTCGATCGGCTCGTACGGATTCCGGCGTTGGACCGGAAGCTTGCGGAGCTCGATCGCGAGATCCGCTCCAGCGCGGAAGCGAAGGACTGGGAGCGCTGGGAGGCGCTGACGCGCGAGCAGCACGCGCGGATGCTGGAGAAGCGATCGCTGGTCTCCGAGAAGATCGCGCGAAGGGGGATGCATGGCCGAGACCAAAGGGAAGCGCGCGCCGAAACCGAAGAAGCCGAGAGCGGTTGACGTCGACGTTCCGCGAGACGAGGAGAAGGA
>JAQTVA010000178.1 GCA_028707055.1 Candidatus Bipolaricaulis sp.
ATCCGATCTTCGCCCTCCGGGGTCAGAATCGACTCGCCGGCCTCGACCAGGCACGGCTCGTGTCGCTCGACGAGGCCCTCCTTCCTCTCCCGCGCCCCGACGAGGCTCGCGTCGACCCGCGCGGCGCGTCCTCGATCACACAACCACCGTGCCGCCGCACTGGGAGGCGGCCATCGCGCCCCGTTTCCCGCCGATCGGAACTCCGGCAGCGGCCGCGCGTTGCGGGAGAAGAACGTCTTGCTCGGGCGGCCCCGACGGCCACGTCCTGCCCCGCCGCGTGGGCGTCGCGGCGCGGCCGACTCACTCCTCGAACCGCTTCCGGATCATGATGTCGAGGATGGTGCGATCGGTCTCGATCATGCCCTGGGTCGAGAGCTGCCCGACGTTGCGCATCGTCTCCTCCGGGGAGACGGCGACGATCCCGTCGGTCGGCTGGACGTCGAGCCCGTGCAGGGCGAAGAGGGCGGACTGGACTGCAGTTCCCGCCGCGGTGGCCAGCTTCAGGGAGCAGCCGGCCTTTGCGCCGTCGCAGATCACGCCGGCGAGGTCGCCGATCACGTTCTTGATCGCACCCGCGATGTGGCGGTGGCTCCCGCCCATGAGGTACGTGATCCCGCCGGTCGCCCCGGCCCCGGCAGCGATGGAGCACCCGCAGATCGCGGAGAGCCGCCCGGTGTGCGCCTTGATGTGGGCGGTGATGACGTGGCTCAGGGCGATGGCGCGCAGGACGCAGTCTTCGTCGTGGCACGTCACGTAGTCCTTGACCGCCCAGATCGGAAGGATCGCCGTCAGGCCGTGGTTGCCCGACCCGGCGGAGCTCATCGCCGGCATCCTCGCTCCGGACATGCGGGCGTCCGACGCCGCCGAGGTCAGGATGCGCGCCGCGAGGACCATGTCCTTCTTCAGGAGCCCCTCGCGCACGAGGCGCTCGAGAGCTAGACCGACGCCCAGGCCGGGTCCGTACGTGAGACCGTGCTCGGCGAGGCGCGTGTTGCGGTCGACGCCCTCGCGCAGAAAGGCGAGGTCGTCACCGTCGAGGTCGTCGAGGAGGCCGATGAGCTGGGGGAGTGTCTGCGTGACAAGCCACTCCTCGAGGGCGCGGACGCTGCTTTGGCTCTTCGACGCTCCGCAGAGGAGCGGGTGTCTCTCGATCGGCCGGCCGTCGAGCGAGAGCGCCACGATGTTGTCGTGAACCTCCTCAATGACCGCCTCCGCGATCTGCGCCCCGGACCGAAGCCGGGCTCGGATGTAGATCCCCGTGTTCTTCCGATCGAGCACGTTCACGACGACGCCCTGGTGTGCCACGAGCTCCTTCGACGCTCGGAGCACCTCGTGCGAGATTGGACGCAGGACCTCAAGCTTCAGGCTCGGGTCACCGGCGAACGCCCCGAGTGCAGCGGAGAGGTCGATGCCCGACTCCCCTTCCGCGCCCGGGATCGAGACGGCGAAGCCGTTCTTGTAGATGTTCGGGTCTACCCACAGCTCGATCCCGTCGATCGCACGAGACGGGAAGAGCGATGCCGCGGCCGCCGTCGCAAGCGCGACAGCCGAGGGTTCCGTGCAGCCAAGCGCGGGAGCGACCTCCATGCGGAGGATGTCCTTGATCGTGTACCCCATGCGTCTCCTTCCAAGCTCCATCCCACAGCGTTCCCAGAGTCACGAAGACTAGCGAACGCCGCGGCCGCCCGCAACGGCCCCCGGCTTTGCGCCAGGTCGGTCGGCACGGTAGCCTTGCTCCGGAGGGTGAGCCGTGTTCCTCGTCAACGTCATTGTTCCCGTGGTCCTCATCGCCGGCGCAGGGTACCTGTTCGCGCGCACCGCGAAGTCAGACCTGACCCCGTTCACGCGGCTCTCATTCTTCGTCCTAACCCCGATCCTGATCTTCGACGCGATGCTCAGCCACTCCCTGTCGAGTGCCGTCCTCGCGAACGTGACGCTGTTCGTGTTCGCGAGCCACGCGGCATTTCTCCTGCTCGCCTTCCTCGGCGTCCGGTGGACGCGCTGGGACGCGGACACGAAGACCGCCGCGGTGCTGTCGCTCACGTTCGGGAACTGCGGAATCTACGGACTCCCGGTGCTCCTCTTCGCGTTCGGCGACGAAGGATTCGCCATCGGCGTCGTCTACATGGTCGCACAGCTTGCCTTCCAGGTGTTGTTCGGGGTGGGAGTTGCGAGCTGGCGGAAGGGGATGTCGATGCGCTCGCTTGTGCGGGAGATCTTCGCCGTGCCCTGGCTCCTCGCCATTGCGCTCGGCGTCGCCGTGCGACTCAGCGGCCTCCAGCTCCCCGCTGTGATCGCTCGTCCGGTCGAACTCCTCGCCGACGCGGCGATCCCGATCCAGCTCCTGCTCCTCGGGATGACGCTCACTCAGGTACGCCTGGGCGGCCTGGTCCGTCAGGCCGCCCCGCTGTCCTTGGCCAAGCTCGTCGTCCCACCGCTCGTTGCCTGGGGACTCGCCGCCGCGTTCGGATTCAACGGACTGGTCCGCTCCATCCTGATCCTCGAAGCCGGCACCCCAACGGCGGTCAACGCCCTCATCCTCTCCCTTCAGTACAACCGCCGGTCTGAGTTGAGCGCCGCTGTCGTCCTTCTGACGACGATCGCCGGCGTCGGCGTCACGAGCGTCCTCTTGTGGCTACTGGGGTGACGGAACCTTGTCCGCGGGTGCAATGAGAGACGAGGTGCGCCTCGATCGGTTCTGCGTGCGCGCGTTCCGCGGCGCGGACATCGGGCCGGTCTACAAGGCGGTCAGCGAGTCGATCGCCGAGGTGGCGCCGTTCGAGACGTGGTGCCACCCTGACTTCTCGCTCGATGGAGCGCGGGAGTACGTGGAGTGGTGGATGGAGGCCCGAAAGCGGGGACTCGCCTACTACTACGCGGTCGTCGATGCGGTCTCCGGCCGCTTCCTCGGCGCGTGCGGCGTCTCAGGCTACTCGCGCGAGCATCGCCACGCGATGCTCGGCTACTGGGTTCGGACCTCCGAGACGAAGCGCGGCGTGGCGACCGCAGCGGCCCGCCTCGTGTGCGAGGCTGCCTTCGCCGACCTCGGCCTTCTTCGGATCACGATCGGCGTCCCGGTCGCAAACGCCGCCAGCCACCGGGTCGCGGAGAAGCTCGGCGCGGTTCGCGAAGGCATCATGCGGCAGGAACTCGTCTTGCCGAGCGGCCCCTCCGACGTCGTCCTCTACAGCCTGCTTCCCGGCG
>JAQTVA010000179.1 GCA_028707055.1 Candidatus Bipolaricaulis sp.
TTGGTCGATCCGTAGCGGCCCCACGTCGATGATCTCAGGCGCAGGCGCCGCGCCGATCTGCGCCGCATGACGCAGTGCCACGCTGATCCTTGCGAGCAGCTCCTTCGTGCCAAAGGGCTTCGTCAGGTAGTCATCCGCTCCGGCATCCAGCGCTCGTACCTTGTCTTCCTCGCGGCCCCTTGCCGACACGACAATGATCGGAACATGCCCCCACTCCCGGATCTCTCGCGTGACGTCAATGCCGTCACGGTCCGGCAGCGCCAAATCGAGTAGAAGGACGTCCGGGTGGGCGGTGGTCACGACGGCCAAGGCTTCCGCCGCAGACTCGGCCTCCACAACGCGGTATCCGTGCGCCGAGAGTGCGGTCCGCAAGAAACGGCGTACGGGAGCGTCATCCTCCACGACCAGGATCAGGGGAGCCGTGCTGTCCGTCACATCTCCTCCTCTCCAGTAGGGTTCGGCGTCTCAGACTCCACGTCACGAGCCGTCGGAGCCTCCGGTGGAAGGGGAAGAGTGATCCGGAATGCAGCCCCGCCGCCGTCGCGGTTCTCTGCAGTGATCTCCCCACCGTGCGCCTTGACGACCACCCGGCAGATGGCCAGTCCGAGACCCACGCCGCCGCCGCGGGCCCCCGGCCCGCGGTAGAACCTCTCGAAGATCGCCTGTTCGGCTCCTTCGGGAATGCCCGGGCCGCGGTCGGCGACCACGATGACCAGGTTCTCAAGCTCTCTTCGGGCGGAGATCCGGATGGAGCGACCGCGATCGGCGTGCTTGACCGCGTTCTCGATCAGGTTCGCCAGGACGTGCTCGAACAGCACAGGATCGATCCAGGCCAAGGGCAGGTCCTCCGGCAAGTCCAGCGTGACATCGCACCCGATCAGTCGGGTGTCCAGCCGGTCGAGCGTGGAGCCGACAACCTCTTCCAGAGGGACCCACTCCCGGGCAGGGGCGACTCCACCCTCACCCAGTCGTGCCATGTCGAGGATGTTCGCAATGTACCGGTCCATGCGCTCCGCCTCATCACAGATCGACGTCAAGAGGTCAACCCTCTGCTCGCCGCTGAGCCGGCCCTCATCCTCTTGGAGTGCCGTGCCCGCGCCGGTGATCGTGGCGAGCGGCGTTCGAAGATCGTGCGACACGGCGCTCAGGAGCGAGTTGCGCGCTTCCTCCGCGCGAGCCCTCAGAGACGCCGACGCCGCGGCATCCGCCAGGCGTACCCGCTCGACGGCCAGCGACACCTGGCGGGCGAACGCACGAAGAAAAGCGCGTTCCTCTTCATCCGCCAGCTGTTGGGGAACGAACGCCGCCTCGCCGGGTCCGGCGGCGCTGACGTCGAGGCGAATCCGGCGCGCGGAGCCGTGGGCCCCACCGTGTCGTAGGACGGCCCGAGGGTGCTCCGGGACAGCCGATCCGTGAGTTGCGCAGATCGGGGCCTTCCCCGTGGCCTCACGAACACAGATCGTACACTCCGCTCCGAGGGCCTCGGCGGCGTGCCGGGCCGAGCAGTCGACCAGGAGGGCCTCATCCCGCAACCCGGCCAACTCCCGGGTCAGGGAGTAGAGAGCGGCCGTGCGCTGCTCCTTTCGCCGCGCATCCCTCTCCTGGTCGCGAAGACGCGCCGTCAGACCGCTGATGGCGAGTCCGACAAGGAACATCATGACAAAGGTCAGGATGTGGCGCGCCTGCTCGATCGTGAAGGTGAGCAGAGGGGGTACGAAGAAGAAGTTGTACCCCGCAACGGACACGGCTGCGGCAACCAGTGAGGGTCCTCGCCCGAGGAAGAAGGCGATGAGCATGATCGAGAGCAAATACAAGATGACGATGTCGGGCTCGGAGAGCCGACCGCGGGTGAGGGCCGCAACGCCCGTCGCAGCGCAGACGACCAGAACGGCGAGCCCGTACCGGAGGCCCGGACGGTCTCCCACAACGCCCCAGAATCGATCCCACGCTCCGGGAGTCACAGGGCGGGCGGGAAGGGCTTCTCTCCTTCCTCTCTCTCTCATCCGATGCGTCCCTCCCGTCCTCCTTGGCGCCGGGCTCGCGCACTCTCCCCGCGACCGAAGTTCGTACGCTCTAGGAGATTGTGGGCGGTGTACATGCGCAAGTCAATTCCATACGAGCTTTCGGAGATCCCCGAGTGGGCCTCACCAGAGTCCGGGTTGCGTCGGCCGCCGTGCGTACGGTGTGCGGGGCGGTCGCGCCACTTCGCTACGACGCCGGGGTGAGCTTCTTTCGCATGAAGGCCCGCCACCGCCCCTCGGGAAAGGCCTCGAGCCGGCCGAACTCCTGATATCCGCGGGCCGCGTAGAAGTCCCGTGCCTGCCACTCAAACGTGTCGAGGTACGCGGCCTTGGCGCCGAGTCTCACGGCCTCGGCCTCCGCTGCGTCAAGCAAAGCGGCGCCGATCCCGCGGCGGCGGTGCGCTTCCGTGACCCAGAGGACGTCGATGGCGAACCAACCGAGGTACACGGTCCCCAGGAACCCACCCACCAACGCGCCCGACTCGTCGTGCGCGGCCAGCCACACCGGGGAGTACTCGATCTCCCCGACGGCGGCGCGGTTGAACGCCTCCAGGTTGTTGCCGATCGTCGTGGTTTCGCTGTCCGATGCTTTCGAAATCTCGATCATGGTTCCCCCATCGCGGGCCGACTCCGTCCCAGGTTCCGCGGCGGTGGAAGAGTCTACCCCACGATTCGCGGAGCATCCCGCGCATCCGGGCGGCCAGGGCCTCTGCGCTTTGCTCAGGCTCGGCCTTGGGGTACAGTGCTCTTGCGGAGATCGAGGTCCACGCGATGGGGTAGAGCCCACAGCTTCGCGGGCCGCGACCTGGAAATCCGCAGCGGAGGCTACGTATGGTGAACCGCGCGGCAGTGGCTCTTGGACTCGTCCTGTTCCTGGGGATTCCCCTCGTCGGACAGGTCTGCACGACGCAGTCGTATCTGGTCTCTCGCGAGACCGCGGTCGCGGCGCAGACGGCGATCGTGCAGACGGTCGACGGGGCGAGCCGCTCCCTGGACCTTGCCGTATCGAACCTCGTCGATGGTGTGATTGCCGACGCGATTGTCCGGGCGATCCAGCGTGGCGTCGCCGTGCGCGTCATCCTCCCCGCGGCGGCCCGATCCGAGGTCGGCGGCCAGTATTCGAGACTCCTCGACGCCGGGGCTCCACTGAAGCTGTCCCCCACCCC
>JAQTVA010000180.1 GCA_028707055.1 Candidatus Bipolaricaulis sp.
GGTCTCGAAGCCGCGCCTTGATCTCGACGTTGCGGGGCATGCGCCCTCCTCCTCTCGACGGCAAGCCTACGGGTCGCCGCGAAGCAAGATCCACAGCAGGATGCCGACAAGGGCGGCCACGACGACGAGCGCCGCCCACGGAGTTCGCGACTCGTCCGACGCGCACGGGAGGACGAACGAGTCGAGAAGCTCGCCGGGAGTCAGCGTGAACGACGTTTCGTCGGCTCGGGCCACGGCGACGATATCGACGGCGATCCCTTTTCGCGTCGTCGCGATGCGGGCGTAGAAGTTGCGCCCTTCGACGGCGACGATCGACCCGTCGACGCGTTCCGTCGCCAGTTCGCGCGGGACGGCGCCGCCCCCTCCGAGGACGAGGTACGTGATCCCATCCCTTGCGATCCTCTCGTAGTTGTGGGCGTGGCCGTTCAGGACGACATCAACGCCGGTCCGGACGAAGATCGGGTGGTAGATCTTCTCGTACCCATACCCGCTCCCGTGGTACGCGTCCGAGGAGAAGACCGGATGGTGGAAGATCACGAACTTGTGTCGCTCCGGGCCTGACAACTCCTTCTCCGCGTACGCCTGCTGCTCGATGATGCGGTCCGCGCGCGTGGCGCTGGTGTCGAGGCCGACCACGGCCACATCGCCCCAGTGAAGGGCCCACCACCGCTCGTCGTTCTGTCCGGCGCCAGGTGGGTGAGGGAACGCGTCGTAGTACGAGCGGCTGTTCTTCTCGTGATTCCCGAGCACGGGGAGGAACGGCGCCGCGAGCAGCATGGCATCAAATGAGTCGAACCAGTAATCCCAGTACGTTCCGGCGGGCGACTCGACCAAGTCGCCGGCGTGGAGCACGAAGTCGAAGGGCGCTGCGTCGCTGTCCGTGGCGATCGCGTCACCTACCGCCGCCAGGCGGTTCTCCCCTTCCCATTGCTGCTGGGTGTCAGCGAGGACGGCGAACCGCACCGGGTCCCCCGCCGTGGGCTGCGTGCGGAAGCGCCCGATGGGACTCGTGTAGGTCTCGGAGCCGCTCTGCACGATGACGCGGTAGACGTACGAGGTGGCCGGCTCGAGGTCCGTGACCCGGACCTCGGTTCCGTTCCGGTCGCTCGTTGGGGCGGGCACTTCGAGGATCTGGTTGAACCTCGCGCGCTCGGTGTACTCGGTCGCGGAACCGATCTCGAGCGTCCCCGGCATCGGAGGCGAGCCCGTCCAGCAGATGGTGACGGCATCGGAGTCCGGCGCCCCGGAGTACGGGCCGCGATCGAACGGACCGGCCGCGGCGGAGCCGCCGACGCAGAGAATGAGAAGGGCGGTGATGAGGGGCCGCCTCACGATCCACCTCCAAGGCGGGGACAGGGTACAACGCAGCGTCCGCTTCGTCCAACGGCGAAGGGAACGGAAGTGGAGGCCACTGGCACGGTGTGAGGAACGGGGTATCATGGTATCCTGATTGATCGGAATAATCAGGTCAGTCTGAAGGGAGTCGAATGCCCAAGAACGGAACACAGCGCGTCGGTGTCTGCGGTACAGGCTGTTCCGTGCAGGCCCTGGTTCGGATCGACGATCGCGGACAGATGGTGCTGCCGAAGGACGTGCGCGATAAGGCCGGGCTTCGGGGCGGCGACAAGTTGGCGCTGACGACGGTGGAGAAGGACGGACGGGTCTGCTGTCTCGTGCTCACCCGCGCCGACGATCTCGGGGCCACGGTGAGGACGATGCTGGAGGCCTCGACGGCCGACGAAGGGGAGGAAGAATGAGCGACGACGTACGAAAGGTCGTGCGGAAGCGATACGGCGAACGGGCCAAGAGTGGGGACTGCGGCTGTTCCAGCTCCCGATCCTGCTGCGGAGGAGTCCGGTCGACGAGCGAGGCGATCGGCTACAGCGCGGACGAGCTTCGCGCAATCCCGAAGGGCGCCGACCTCGGTCTCGGCTGCGGCAACCCCACCGCGCTCGCGTCGCTGCGCGAAGGCGACGTGGTCCTCGACCTCGGGTCCGGCGCGGGCATCGACTGCTTCTTGGCGGCGGAGAAGGTCGGCCCGACCGGCCGCGCCATCGGCGTCGACATGACGGCGGAGATGGTCGAGCGGGCGCGAGAGAATGCACGTCGGGAAGGTGTCACGAACGTCGAGTTCCGCCTCGGCGAGATCGAGCACCTGCCGGTCGCCGACGCGTCGGTCGACGTGATCATCTCGAACTGCGTCGTCAACCTGTCGCCCGACAAGCCACAGGTGTTCCGCGAGGCGTACCGGGTCCTCAAGCGAGGCGGGCGGATGTTCCTGTCGGACATCGTCCTGCGGAAGGAGCTGCCGCGCACGGTCCGCAACTCGATCGAGGCCTACGTCGGCTGCGTCGCCGGTGCGAGCCTCCAGACCGAGTACCTTGCGGCAATCCGCGCCGCCGGCTTCGACGACGTCGAGATCGTCAAGGAGACGACGGCGGAGGCGAGCTCCGGCAGTCGATCGACTGCGCCAACCTTCGTCTTAGACGGGCAGGAGGTCGCCCCGGCCGACCTGGGGCTGACGCCCGAGGCGGCCGTTGACTTCGCGGGGTGCGTTGCGAGCGTTACGGTGAAGGCGGCCAAGCGCACGTAGTGCCGGCGGCCAAGGCGCCAAACGCGGACGGAGGGGCGCGCACGTAGCGCCGGCCGCAAACGTGCACGGTGGGCGGCGCGGCCAAGGCGCCAAACGCTGACGGTGCCGCAAACGGACGGTGTGCGGGCCGCAAATGGACGAAGCGGCAAGCCTGCACGACGGGCCGTGTGCGGAGGGGCGCGCACGAAGCGGCAAACGCGGACGACGGGCCGAGCGGCAAGCGTGCACGGCGGGCCGAGCGGCAAACGCGGACGGAGCGGCAAGCGTGCACGGCGGGCCGGCCGCAAATGGACGGAGTGCGGGCCGCAAATGGACGGAGTGCGGGCCGCAAACGGACGGAGTGCGGGCCGCAAACACGCCAAACGCGGACGGTGCCGCAAATGGACGGAGTGCGGGCCGCAAACGTGCACGGTGGGCGGGGCGGCGAAGGCGGCAAGCGTGCACGACGGGCCGTGTGCGGAGGGGCGCGGACGATGCACATCGGAGGGTACGACCCGATCCCCAAGAGGCTCTACGCGTCGATCGGCGGGCCGGATGGGGTTCGGTCGATGTCCGGGCACCGCTACCTTCCGAGGCCGTAG
>JAQTVA010000181.1 GCA_028707055.1 Candidatus Bipolaricaulis sp.
GGAAGGGATCGTCTTCGTGGACGGCTCCGCCGGATGGTTCGAGGGCTTAGTGACGTTGCGCGTCCTGTTCCGCGTCGTGGACGCGGCAGCCGTCGACTTCTACGTCTCAGCGGGCGCGACCCTGCCGTTCCCGTGGTACACAGAGAGTGAGGTCATGTTCGCGGGGCTCGGGGGGATCGAATTCAACTTCCGGTCCGCGCCGAACCTCGCGTGGAATATCGAGTTCGGGATCGCTTGCTCGACCCATGGCACCGTACAGATGGCGATCGGAACGGGGATACACTTCTACTTCTAGACGCGCGAACACGGATCGTGCGCCGACCAGGCGGCGGCGACATCGCTGTGTTGAGGTGAGGAACGATGGCAAGGCCACATGCTGCAGAGCCGAACTGGCTCGCGGGACGCCGCCTGCGACTGGCGGCCATCCGCAAGGAAGATGCCGCGACAATGGCCGCGTGGACGGAGGACATTGGCTATCTCCGCCTCGAGGACACGAATACGGCGCTTCCGCTCTCCGTGGAGCGGGCCGAGGAAGAGATCGACTCGCTTCACAATGGGTTTGATGCCCTTGCGTTCGGCATCCGCACCCTGGACGACGACCGGTTGATCGGATCGATCGGTTTCTTCGACATCGAGTGGTCGAATCGCGTGGCCTGGTTGGGCATGGGAATTGGGGACCGGGCTTACTGGGGGCAGGGTTACGGCTCTGAGGCCCTTGCCCTTGCGGTACGCTACGCGTTTGGCGAGCTGAACCTCCATCGGCTCTCCCTCTCGGTCATCGAGCACAACGATCGTGCCATCGCGGTATACGAGAAAGCGGGGTTCCAGCGAGAAGGGGTGTTCCGCGAGTACGGAGAGCGCGACGGACGGCGCTACAACCTCGTGTTGTACGGTCTCCTCCGGTCCGAGTGGTCGAACGAGCCGAGCGCCGTGAAGCCCATGCGTCGGCGTTCCGTCCGCTGACCCCGCGATCGAGATCTGCTTCCGGCCGTTCGCAGCGAACCTCGGCGTGCGCGACGTGTTTCGCGGGCGCGCTTGACAACGGCGAAGAGGCGACTATCCTGCTACGTGTCGGCGCTTTAGCCGACAAAGGGGGGACTCATGGCCGGATGTGGTTGTGGAAAGAAGCCGGCGGCGCCGGCGAAGAAGTCGGGCAAGCCGACGGAGAAGAAGAAGTAGGTTCTCGCTGGACGAGGGGGGTGGCGCGTGCCGCCCCCCGCTTTGTTTCTCTGGGCGCCGCGCCCCGAGGGTGAGGTCTCGTGCGTACGATCGGTCTTCTCTTCGTGTCGAACGTCTTCATGACGATCGCTTGGTATGGGCACTTGCGGTTCAAGAGCTCGCCGCTGTGGCTCGCCATCCTGGCGAGCTGGGGCATCGCCCTCGTCGAGTACTGCTTCCAGGTGCCCGCGAATCGGATGGGTCACGGGACGTTCTCGGCGGCCCAACTGAAGACCCTTCAGGAGGTCATCACGCTCGTCGTCTTCGCGGGGTTCTCGGTCGTGTACCTCAAGGAGCCTCTCCGCTGGAACTCCCTCGTGGCGTTCGCGCTTCTCGTGGCCGCCGCGTTCTTCATGTTCAAGAAGTGGTGACATCCGCCGGCACGGCCGGCGGTCGCGAAGGAGATCGACGATGGTCCCGATCGACGACGGCATCCAGGAGAAGCCAGCCCTCCTGCTCCAACAACTCCTTCGCCTCGACACGAGCAACCCCCCGGGGCGGGAGGCCGGGTGCGCCGAGTACATTCAGGGACTTCTCACAGCGGCCGGCGTCCCGACGATGCGCTACGAGAACGAACCCGGACGCACGAACCTGATTGCCCGGATCTCAGGGCGGGGAGCCGCACCCACGCTTCTTCTCTACGGCCACCTCGACGTTGTCCCGGCGACGGGAGAGGAATGGACACACCCTCCGTTCGAAGGGCAGATCGCCGACGGCTGCGTCTGGGGCCGCGGCGCGCTCGACATGAAGGGAGGCGTCGCGATGATGGTGGCCGCATTCCTGCGTGCGGCCCGCCAGGGTCCGCCCCCCGGCGACGTTGTGCTCGCCCTGTTCGCCGACGAGGAGTGCGGCGGCGTTCACGGTGCGCGGTTCGTCGTCGACGAGCACCCCGAGGTGTTCCATGACGTGCGGTATGCGATCGGCGAGTTCGGCGGATTCCCCCTGCGGCTCCGCGGACGAACGTTCTACCTCATCCAGGTCGCCGAGAAGGGGCCGGCGGTGATCGAACTCGTGGTGCGCGGTCCGGAGGGGCACGGAGCGCGCCCGATGCGCGGCGGCGCCGTGGCCCGAGCCGCCGGAGTTCTGCAACGGTTGGACAGCTTTCGCACGCCGGTCCACATCACCCCAGTGACGCGGCGGATGATCGAGACGATCGCCGGTCACCTAGCCTTTCCGGACGGGAGCGTCGTTCGGCAGCTGCTCAATCCCGCTCGGACCGATCGATGGCTGCGGCGACTGGGCGAGGTCGGCCGCAACCTCGAGCCGCTGTTCCGGAACACGGTGAACGCAACCGTTCTTCGCGGTGGCGAGCGCGTGAACGTCGTGCCCGGCGACGTCCACATTCTCCTGGACGGACGTCTTCTTCCCGGCTTCACGCCCGAGGACCTCGTGGCCGAGATCGCGCCGGCGCTGGGACGGGACGTGGATGCGACCGTCGTCCGTGGCGAAGCGCCGGGCGCACACATCGACTTCGGTCTCTTCGGCCTCCTCGGGCGGTTGCTCGTTGCCCGGGACCCGGACGCCGTGGCGGTCCCCTACCTGCTCCCCGGCAGCAGCGACGGACGGCACCTCGCTCGGATCGGCATCCCAACCTACGGGTACACGCCGATGAACCTGCCTCCCGGGATCTCATTCTTCGACACCATCCACGCCCGCGATGAGCGGGTCCCCGTCTTTGCGGTGGAGTTCGGCGCCGACGTCTTGGAGTCCCTGATCCAAACGGGAGCCTCTCCCGCACCGTAAACGGGCTCTTTCGTCCGTCCCTGCGCTCGTCTATACTGAGCGCACCCCGACCGGCGCCCGGAGCGTGCCGGCCGGCCGCACCGCTCGTGCTCGGAGGAGGGGACGATCGTATGAACAGCCGTCTCTCGAAGTCGCTCACCGGATTCCTCGCCGTCCTGATGGTCGCGGCCCTCGTCCTGTCGGTCTGTGCTCTCGTGGCCGACCGGCGCAT